>NZ_LPUF01000003.1:0-300000 GCF_002072955.1 Methyloprofundus sedimenti
CATTAACAGCGGCTTCACCGCCTATTTGTTCGTATAAAGAATCTTGTTGTGACATTTTTGCTCCAAATAGTATAAAAAGTATTTAAGATATGTCTTAAGTAATCGATTAATGCTATATAAACCCATACACCGAAATTTAATATATATCTGAAATGCATCTTATTGCTTGATTATAAAATCGTCAACCCCTATATCATGCTTTTTAGAGTCAAACAAAAACATGCAAATTTAAAGGAGTATCAAAATGCAGCTTACCCAATTCACGGATCTTTCATTGCGCTTATTAATTTATCTTGCCCGCTTGCCGGAGCCGGGAATGGCAACCATTGCCGAAATCGCCGACTATCATCAAATTTCACGCAATCACTTGGTAAAAGTAGCAAATAGCTTGACTAACCAAGGCTTCATTATCTCGACCCGTGGCAAAGGTGGCGGCATCCAGCTGGCCAGACCTGCTTTTACCATCGGTGTTGGCGACGTCGTGCGGCAGACCGAAGCAAATATGAATCTGGTCGAGTGTTTCGACACACCTAATAACAACTGCCTCCTGATCCGCAACTGTTTTCTCAAAGCCTCGCTATACGAAGCGCAGCGGGCATTTATGGCGGTATTGGACAAATATACTTTAGCAGATGCCGCCAGCTTAGGTGGCAACATAAATTTACCTTCACTCCCCACCGACAAACCCCAAGACAGATAAATCGTTCTCGCCCTTGTTCGAGACAATAATCTGCTGGATACGTCGTTCAACACCCGCTAACTCATGCGGGTAAATTCCGGGTTCGATAGGCTTATCGGGTCAGAGGGAGCCGCAGCTCCCGTCTGCCCACAGAACCGTGCGTACGGGTCCGTACACGGCTCCTCACGCAAGACGTATCCATTGAGAAACTTCAAACCAATGCTCTAACTTTCGGTCGGATCGTATTTCCTGCCCTTTCAGATTTATAAACCAACTGTTCGGATAAGCCCTCGTCACTGCTCGCGCATTGGAGAGTTGCCACCGTTTGTTGTTTGAAAAGACGGCTTTTGATGCTTGTTTTCGTGGTACGCCCCGTTTGGCCAGTTTTCGATATAGATGCTGTTTTCTCTTTTGTTGATCGACTATTCGTGATCGTAGTCGTCGCCTGATATGGGCTTCGATTTTATTCAATTGTGAGGGGTAGTAAGTCAAACTGTAGTAATTTGACCAGCCCACATACCATTGATTGATCTCGTCCAGTGATGTATCCAGAGTCTGATGTGTACCTCGCGGTGTCAGTGCTTCGATTTTACTCATGGCTGTTTGCAGGGCTTTATGCGCAATGGCAATTGTCCCCTTAACCACGGTAAAACCTAAAAACTTTACCGCATCGGATTTAGCCACCTGGCTTTTCTCCTGATTCACTTTCAGTTTCAGCTTCTTTTCGATGAATTGGCTGACTTTTTCCATCACTCGATCTGCCGCTTTTTGCGATTTTACGAAGATATTACAGTCGTCCGCGTACCTGCAAAATTCCAGTCCACGTTTTTCCAATTCCTGATCCAGTTCATCCAGAACGATATTGCTCAGCAAGGGACTGAGTGAGCCCCCTTGCATTGCGCCTTCCTTGCTGGGGTTGACGATGCCATTGATCATGACGCCGCTACGCAACATGTTTCCGACTAGGCGAAGTATCCGTTTGTCGGATATTTTCTCGCCCATTCGGGCTATCAGCCTGTCGTGATGGATTCTATCAAAAAACTTGGATAGATCTATATCCACCACGTAGGGCTTGCCACTGTTCACTATCTGTTGTGCCGCTTGTACCGCTTCGTGCTGGCTTCGCCCTGGGCGAAATCCATAGCTGTGCGGTGAAAAATGCGGATCAAAGACCGGTTCCAGCAGTAGCTTTAATATTGTTTGTACCACTCGATCCCGTACCGTCGGTATGCCGAGTAGTCGTACACCTTTGCCTCCCGGCTTGGCTATTTCTACTCGACGGACTGGCGAGGGTTGATAAGTCCAGTTTGCGAGTTCCTCTTGCAACTGACTTAGCTCTTCGTCTAAACGAGTTTCAAAGTCTGCAATGGTTATTCCGTCTATGCCGGGTTTACCTTTGTTTTTCTTTACCTGTTTAAAAGCGACGCCCAAGTATAAGGTTGAGCATAACTGGTCGAAAAGTCTGGGTTCCTCTATTAATAGGTCGTGTTCGTTCATTTCACTTTTTTTCTTTCTTTTGCAATGGGCTTTCTTCAATCTCGCACAACCGATTCGTTCACTGTTTACGACGCGAATAGAGGGTTGTTCCTGTTAGGCTGATCTCAGTCCATCAGTTTATAATCAACGGCCATGGCCGCTTACGTGTTCCGCCCTTCACCTCCAACGTCCTGTTGCTGATTTGATGTTTTACCCTCCTTCATGTCACCATGAATTCATCGGCACCAAACTTTACGATTACTATGGCTTCATCTGAAAACCCTCGGTTCATAACGTCTACATTACTGTAGCGCTTAGGGCTTAAGGAGTCGCAGTTACTCCGACCCAAAGCCGACGGCTCTTCACTGGGTAAGATAGTCAACTATCTCTCGATCTACCTACCTTCAATACAACAACACGTTACGGTGAGAATATTGGACTTCGGTGGTCGCGGGCACCTTATCCCCTTGTTGCCGCCTTACGAAGGTTCACTTTCGTTTAGGTGATCGATTTGGCTAGAGCTTCCTTCAGATTCCGCATTGGCTCCCAATAACCGTGTTTCCCTGTTGGGTAGCTACCGGGAGTTTCTTTGGACACCCTTGCTTTCGCCTACTTTTTCCCTTCTCACAGGGCAAAGGCCGGATTTCCACCAGCTAGCTGACTATCATGCCAGTCACACCGCAGGTGTTGGATACGCGTCTCAATCGAAAGCCAACGCTGCAGCGGATTATCCTGCCGCTCTTTGGTGCCCAAAGCAATCTGTACCCGCACTCGCTCGGCAACATAAATTAAATTGCCGATGGCATTATCCGTTGGCAATCACGCAAAGATGCTGCCGATGCCGTGCAAGGTCAACTTATATTCCAAAACTGAAGGGGAATTTGTCAAAGTGTTTGGAACACTGGGAAGAAACATATCCCATTAACATATAACAAAAATATCTTGCCGGATATTGTGGCGTTAACGCCTTCACATGGTCACCATTACGTTCAATGACCAAACCGAATCAATTTGTAGATGCTCAACTTTATCTTTTTTTAAGCCTTTTTCAGCTAATTTATTGGCATATATATGATGCAGCCCCTGAAAAGGATTTTCGAGCGTATGACCGGGTTTGATCAACATACTTTGACATGCAGCCAGTTACGATAGCCTTCTGGATATGCTACAGTGGCGCCAGCAGAAACGGCGGTAATCGAAATGGAACTTAGGAGCGTGCACGAAATAAGGTATGCATCTTAAAATGGGGCGCAGATCTTTAGCCTGTATTGTAAAAGGTGGAATAGACTTACATCCAACAAGTGTGGTGTCACAACTGATCAACGAACAAAACAAAGTTTGGAGCCGTTCTAAGTCAGCATTGAAGGACTAGCGGCAGAATCAACCTACAACTGATATTGCTTAGTAGACGGCCTGATGGATGCGGATATCGCATCCATTTGACGGTGCAACTGGCATGATAGCGCGCTAGTTTCAAACTCAAAAAGACATTTAATGTCTAATTAATTGTCACCGTTTTGTGGCAACCGCATAAACTACATTTGTCTTAATCGACTTAACCTGCTCTCGATAAAGACAGGATAAATTGGCATTCCGCACTTGTTCAAACGTTTCAGCGTCTAGTTGCGCAAGCGTTCCGCGATAGCCACTACCCATAGCAATTGCCCACCAGTCATCAGCTGAATTCAAAGAATGCATACCACTTACCGCTTGAATATCATGAGTATCTATACCCGCTTTTACGAATAATTCACCTAACCCAGATGGTTTTGAAATGCGATCCCACGGATTAAAGCTCCGCTGAAGATCTACGCGTACGTTGCCGATAGCATCCCAGAAAATAGTATCGGCTGGCTCAAAAAGATCAGGCCCCCAAGTAGTAATTGCCAATCGGCCACCGGGTTTAACCATACGCCATAGCTCCTTAACTGCTGCAGTCATATCCGGTACGAAGAAGATGCCGAACACACAAACCACTGCATCAAAACTGCTATCTGGATATCCCAAATCAAGCATGTCCGCAACACGAAATTCTATATTTTCGAGTTTTTTAACCCTGGCTTTGGCTTCCGCTAACGCAATCAAACGTTCTGCAAGATCAGCAGCAATAACTTTACCATGCGGGCCAACTTGCTCGGCGGCAGGTAATGCAGAGCCACCACTGCCTGAACACACATCCAAAACAGATTCCCCGGGGCGTAAAGCAATACGTTCAATGGTTTGCCGTCCAAAGCAATGCCAGAAAGAACTGACAGGATGATCGAAATAATCGGCTGCTGTGTTGTAGGTCGCTACCGCTTTAGCTTTGGCTATTTCATGTTGACTCATAAAACTGACTCGTAATATTTTAGGTTATGTTTATGAATTTATTTATAGCACAACAGATAACGGCTGTCTGTAGTGCTCAGAGTAAACTTAAATTATTTATTTAATTTTTCCTTCCGCCAACCCACAGGTCTGCCCATTTTTTTGCTGTCATCCTGCGCCCTGTTAAGCGCTCAATTTCCGCTGTAAACTGTTCATTTCCGAGCTCCATGCCTTTTTTTGCCGCAATTCGAATATCGTCCAATAATTGTCCTTCGACTGGATATTTAAATAATGCACGGTAATTTTCTCGTCTCTTTTAGGGTTCACTCGCTAACGCTAACTACAAAGGATGAGCGGTACATAAAGACGATTCTTTTCTTAACGCATATATTGGTTAACTTGACCAACTGTAATCTGACGGCTGTTTTACCATCCCCGCTCTGACCGGGTTGAGTTCAATATAACGATAAAGGTGTAAAAGGAAATTGTCTTCTTGCACCAGGCAGGATTTAAACCGACCTTCCCAAAGCGACCCGGTTCGTTTATAGCTAAAATTGAAATAGCGTACATACTGACTGCCCAGTGATTGCATCATTAAACTAACTGCATTATGGGCTTTCGGCGTACACAGCAGATGCACATGGTTGGTCATCATTACCCAGGTATCAATTGTAAATGGATAGCATTTTCGTGTATTGCCTAGCGCATTGCGTAACCAGGCACGAGAATCCTCATCGGTAAAATATTCCGTCGTCGAAATGTCACCACAGTAAAGAAATATCAAGCCCCCGGTGTATCCGCACGACGGTAATTCGACATAACAACGTCCTCTCATCCAACGTAGGGTGGGCAAACAGCTTTACCGTTTGCCCACCTTTTGCCGATACACAAGGTGGGCAAAAAAGCCTGCCCACCCTACCGGGCTGCAGCGTACCGAAAAATCGTTATCATTTTCCGGCAATGTCCAAATACAATGAAGATGATCGGGCAACAATACCCAGGCTTCAATTGTAAAAGGATAGCGTTTTCGTGTATTGCTTAGCGCATTGCGTAAGCAGACACGAAAACCCTCATCGGTTAAAATATTCCTTCGTCGAAATGTCACCACAGTAAAAAAATAACAAGCCCCCGGTGTATCCGCACGGCGGTAATTCGACATAACGACGTCCTCTCATCCAACGTAGGGTGGGCAAACAGCTTTACCGTTTGCCCACCATTTACCGATAAACACGGTGGGCAAAAAAGCCTGCCCACCCTACCGAGCTTACCTAGCCTCAGTGTTGGGGTTCATGCTTTACCCCAATCTACGCATAATACTTTCACAGTCTCTAATGCTAAATACAAAGGATGAGCGGTACATAAAGTCGATTCTTTTCCTAACGCATTTATTGGGTAACTTGACCAGCTATAATCTGACGGCCGTTTTACCATTCCTGCTCTGACCGGGTTGAGTTCAATATTACGATAAAAGTGTAAAAGGTAATTTTGTTCTTGCACCAGGCAGGATTTAAACCGACCTTTCCAAAGTGTCCCTCGTACGTTTGTAGCTAAAATTCAGTTATTCCCTGAGCCCAGTTATTCCAGATATTCAAACATTGCTCAATTTGCTTAATATTGAAAACTGGGCTAGACTTTTATAAAAAAATATGCTTTACAATTCGGTATAAAAACAGTGTTAGATTAAATCTTTCTTGAGGAGTCCATAATGCCTTACAGACGTTTTAGAAATCTATTTATTTACTTAGTATTAAGTTTCTTTTTGGGCTCAAATGTGTATGCGCATGATAAGGCGTTAAAGCATATTTCGGGTTATGTTCTTAGTGGTAACACCCCCATTGCTAATGCTGATGTAAGTTTATACCTCGCGGGGGTCAGTATGGGCGTGCTCCTGAGTAAAGCGACGACAGATGAACATGGATATTACGAGATCCACTATAAATCGCATTCAAAATTACAAAAGCTGTTACGTCATAAGAATAAGCATAAATCAGGTCGTGTGCTTTACCTGATAGCAGAAGGGCAAAAAAGAGGGGTAGCTCATAATCCAGTTAAGCTGGCTGCGGTTCTGGATACTTCAAACATTCCAGAGAAAGTTTATATTACCCCACTCAGTACTGTTGCTACAGCCTACGCTATGGCGCAGTATACTGATGGAAAAAGCATCAGCGGCAAAAATCCGGGATTGAAAAATGCGGCCGGTACTGCACAAAAATTGGCTGATTTGAGTAACGGCGAAGTTACAGAATTACTCAAATCAGAACCTAATGGCAAGTTTACTTTTACCCTGCAGATTTTTAATTCGCTGGCCAATATGCTGGATGCCTGTGTACAACATACGAAAAATTGTGCTGCTTTATTCAGCGCTGCAAAACCCCCACTGGCTCCAGAACCAGAAAATACCTTTGCAGCGATGACTATTATAGCCAAGTCCCCCGGGTCACAAGTGGTAGAACGCTTTATTGTGTCATTGTTATCAACACAATATCAGCCAGCGCTTCGTCCCGATCTGAAGCCAGATGTTCCAAAAGTAAATGGTGTTAAACCGAATGCCTGGGTATTGGCAGTTCGTTATAAAGCGGATGGTCAATTAAGTGGTCCCGGGAACATTGCATTTGATGCAAAGGGTAATGCCTGGATAAATAATAATTTTCAGTTCAGTGATAAACAAACACCAGAACCCCCTCTCTGTGGCAGTACTAAAGTTTACAAATTAACACCCACCGGTAGCAATGCACCAGGATCACCTTACGGTACTACTGATGGCAGTGGGTTAAACTCAGGCGGACTGTACGGCGCAGGTTTCGGCATTGCCGTAGGGCCGGAGAATAACGCATGGATATCTAGCTTCGGTTTTAAGACGCCTAACTGCACTGAAGATCCTGAATTACTGGCTGTCAGTGTATCCAAATTCAGTTCGGATGGAACAAGGCTTTCACTTCCAGATGGTGATCCGCAAAACAATGTGCCTGGCGGTTATGGTTATGATGGATCGGGTAATTTACTACAGCCGCAAGGTATCATTTCAGATCTGGCTGGTAATATTTGGGTTGCAAACTGCTCCAGTCGGCCAATTCCTGGAACTAGCCGAATGCTGAGTAGTATCACTCGCTTTCCACAGGGTGATCCTGACAGGGTCGAGAATTACCCATTTCCAGCTGAAGAATTTGGCAAACCCTTTGATGTTGCAATAGATCACCAGAGGCATGTCTGGGTGACAGGTAACGGAACCAGCAATGTGCTTGAGCTGGATCATAATGGTATAAAAGTAGGCGAGTATATCTCGGGGGACAATATTAAACGACCGATGGGAATTGCTGCAGATAGTGAGGGTAATCTCTGGTTTTCCGATGCAGGACTACCTAACCCACCTTGCCCTGCCATTCTTTCTGAGGATCATGTTATTGGCTCTGATGGTTCGAAAAATAGCGCCGCTGCGGTAACGCTGATTCGTCATCTTGGTGAGACTCGTGAGGTAACTACTTTCGGGAAAACTGCTGATATGCCGCGAGATGGTTTGCGCTGGCCCTGGGGTATTGCTGTCGATGGGAATGACAATGTCTGGGTTGCTAACTTTGCAGGTAAGCGAATTATGCATTTATGTGGTGTAAAAGAGCAAAACTGTCCGCCGGGTGTGCATACGGGTGAACCTTTTTCACTAGATACTGGTTATATCAGCGATGCCTTGAAACGCGTAACAGGCATCCAAATTGATACTTCAGGTAATGTCTGGGCAGTCAATAATTATGAAGAAATTGGCTTGCTTCCTCCCGGTCAGGAAAATCCTGGAGGACATGAAATTGTCGTGTTTATAGGACTCGCTGCACCTGTTAAAACACCATTACTAGGGCCAGTCCAGCAACCATGAATTAAATAAACCAAAAACTGACCTGGTTTTCTAAATCAATGAGGTAAGACTCGAATACTGATTAACGCCACATCGACAATATTCATTTTTCTAGCAAGAACTTACGCATTTCTCGAACCACCAAAGCTTCATCTACGATGAATACGTAGTGGTTAGTGTCATGTAGTTTGATGACTCGCGAGTTCTGAACGCCAGTGCGGAAGCGCTGGATTGCTCCTGCTATCCACTCCGCAAGCGGTTTGATGTCGCGATCGAATTTCTCTTGCGTGGCACGGTCCAGATACCAGTAATAGGGAAGACGGTAATCAGGTGTTATGGCATTGAAAATGCCAAGCGCGGGAGCCTGGATGCGGTCGTACTGAGCCTCTTGTAAACCAGCAATTATCTTGCGCGAAATTTCAGGAGGCGTAATCGCTGCAACGACCCTTCCTGATGGACCGGTTCGGATTGAATTACATATCGCTGCGAGCGGCGCTCGATATCCGTTGAAGCGCGCATTGGCTGCGGCAAAACGTCGCACCGACTCCAGGTCTGCGGCAGTATCCGGTGGGGACGGTGGCGGTTGAGGGAGTGCTGCCCACCCACCAGCCCCTAGATCTAATGCATCCAGGTAGACAAGCTTCTTGACGCGATCCGGATAGACTGCACCAATCTCGTTCAGTTCCGTTCCGGCAATGGAGTGCCCAACAAATATGGCCTCGCGTATGTTCATCTTGTCGAGGACAGCAATGTCGTCGCGCGCCCTCGTTTCAATGTCATAGCCGTATACAGGCTGGCTTGAGCGCCCGAAACCTCGACGCGTAATGCCGATGACATGGAAACGATCGTTGAACTGGTATGCAAACTCATCGAATACGTGCACGTTGTCTCCAAGTCCAGCGAGCAAAACCAAAGTTTCGCCTATGCCGCCCCAATCCAGGACCTCAAGTTGGACGCCCGGCTCAACCGTGACGATGCTGACTTTATGTCCCGAAGTATCGAACTTACAAATATTTGCCATCGGGCGCTCTTGTTTCGCTAAACGAGGTGGGACTGTCCCAATGGTCGTGGTTCTTGCGCTCCAAACATTTTGGCCAAGGAGTGGTCCGGCGATATGGTTAACCAAAAGGCCCAGCGCGATCAGGAGCCAAAGCGTCCATTTCCCCATGACTAACCTCCTCTCTCTTTAAGCTGCCGAACAAGTGATTAAGTGGATTCCCTATACCATGCAGCAATGAAATAATCTCCCCATCGCAAGCTCGGCACTGGCTTCGAATAACTGGTAACTTGAATTCACCCATCGAAAGAGCAATCGAAAGGGTTAGACTCGAGTGATATCGCCTTTGCACTTAAATGTCTCACTGGTAGAAGCATTATAAGCTGCCCCTCTCTTATTTCCTTAATATATTATTTGAAATTTTTGGTTAGCTATTTTCTCTTCCATTAAGTAGATATTGATGCAACCATCTTGCACTTCACAGGTAACTGGGTCAGATTAACTTAAATTATTTATTTACTTTTTCCTTTCGCCAACCCACAGGTCTGCCCATTTTTTTTGCTGTCATCCAGTGCCCTGTTAAGCTCTTAATTTCCGCTGTAAACCTTTCATTTCCGAGCATCATGCCTTTTTTTGCCGCAAATCGAATATCGTCTAATAATTTTCCTTCGACTTGATATTTAAATAGTTCGCAGTCATTTTCCCGCCTCTTTTCGGGTTCACTTGCTAGCGCTAAATACAAAGGATGAGCGGTACATAAATTCGATTCTTTTTCTAACGCATTTATTGGGTAACTTGACCAGCTGTAGTCTGACGGCTATTTTACCATCCCTGCTCTGGACCGGGTTGAGTTCAATATAACGTCCTCTCATCCAACGTAGGGTGGGCAAACAGCCTTACCGTTTGCCCACCATTGGTCGATAAAAAAAGGTGGGCAAAAAAAACCTGCCCACCCTACCGGGCTATTTGGGCAGGGCCTTCGATGTGTACCCAGGCGGCGAAATAATTGCCTGTTCACGTATATTGCATGACGAGGAGATTGTCATTGTGCTAAATCCCCATGGCCGTCAAAAGCGGGGAGCCGACATTCTGGTGGATGCCTCTCTAAATCCGGATGGCAGTTACATGACTACTGTTGCCAATACCGAGGAAGCAGGAACCGTTAACTATTCTGGAGGTAATAATACAGGGAGTTCAAAAACGATAAAAAGAAACGCTGCTGGCATACAGTATATAGAGATTAGAGATGTAGGCCCTTCAGAAATCATTGTTCTGGTAAATAAACATTAGGCTCCTACAAGCCCAAAAAATTGATGGCAACTGCTACACTTGACAATGGAATTCGGAGTTGTGCAACCGCTTTCCTGCTGCCGAGTCTGAGGGCAATCTACGGTGCGCTGATGAGCAGTGAGTTATTATTTTATTTGATTACCCATAACTCTAAGCTATATTCGTCATTCCTGCATGTTTTTAGCAGGAATCTCGTGGGGTAAGCAAAGATTCCCGATAAAGCTTGTGCCCACGCTTGACTGGGTAGACTTCGGGAATGACGGGACTCTTAACATACTGATATTTTAAAATATTTTTTAATATGACTGTAGGTTGTACGTAATCAGGTTATTTTAAAATAAAGAGAGCACCCAGTTTATTGTCGTTATCAGCTAAACAAATTTAAACGCTCTATCCACTTAAATATTTAACCTTTACAAAAAATAGGATGATTTATCTATAGAAACATAAAAATTAATACACTACCCTGAGGAAAATTAACATGAAAATTAAACTATTAAATTGTTGGAATATACCTTCTTCTTTTTATTTTCTAGTATCCGTGACCCTGATGCTGACATTCACTAATGATCTAGTGGCGATGGATAAAACATATAAAGCTGGAAATTCTGCTAAAAATATCAGCAACTATGGTAAACGTTATAGTAAAGATATTCTTCGCGGTATCAAAATTAGCGACGTTTATTCTTTTAATGACACTGATACCACTCGTTTTGGACCAGCCTACGCCAATATTTGGCTGGAAAAATCTAATTTTCTGGCCTGTCTTCCTCCAGGCGGCAGACAGTTTTCTTATGCTCTTTGCTATTACTCAGGACCAGACCAACCCACTGGAAATGACCCAGATAACCCTTCGCTACCGTGCACACTTTCACGCGATGGTGTCGTAGCAAATTGTACTTGTTACGAATTATCGACAGAACTCATATCCCCGAAGATACCTTATTATGTAGATATCAATGCGATATCAAATCTGGACATTTACCAACAAACCATCGAAGTCTGCGGGAAAGATGGCTTGAAATGCGCTTCTGGTGATATTGTTCCTCCAGTGTGCGATGCGATCAATGTGAATCTACTGGTACCCGGTGCAGATGCCATTTCCGTGTTTTCACCCATTTTCATCCAAAACTATCAGTCGCCCCAAGATATTGCTTCAGGTAATACGTCAACGTCCTGCAAAAGAAAAAATGCTGCCTTATATGCTGGATGTATGACAGCTCCCTGTTATACCACAGGAGAAAAAGATGCTCAGGGACGAAATTTGATGGAATGTAAATGTCCTGTTTACGATGGCCCTTTTCAAATTGGTCAGTCAGACCAGAATTGTGATGCCAATGACCCACCTACCAATGCCCTGTCTAAATCCATGGCTAACACTAGAAAAAGGCATTCTAAAAATGTCTGGTCGGCTGCCTATAACCCTAATGGTGGACCTATAGAAATACCCGATGGAGCCTGTGTACCTGACCTACCGGGTAGCAAAGGTTGCGAACTTTATGACGACAGCAATTCTATAATCAATCCAGACGAAGCCATATGTTCCAAAGTCTGTTCATCCTATGACAACAGTACAGTCATTTCCGATACACAAGTTGGCTATAGTTGTGATGCGACGCTGTGTACGACTTTGGGGATAGGACAAGGTGACAATTTCAACCCTTCAGCCAGCGATCAAATTCAACTGTTAGGTAAAGCTTGCGATGGTATCTCAAAGATGAGCGGTATGGATCAAATCTTACTGGTCGAAGCACTCGCTGGATGCAGTTGCTGTGCCAGTCAGGTCTGTGGTTGCGATTCTATCAATTCACAGACAAACCAGGAGATTTACAACCTTAACCAGGAACAACGAGATGCTCACATTACACCTCAATGCGATATTAATAATACTTTGTGCGGGGAAAATGAATGATTTTACACTGAACAAAGGGTAGAGTTTGATACCGCTACCAGTGACACATTAATCTGTTGGATGATATCAACTGATTATAAGCAATTGATTTGTTATATATTTCAATGATTGGTGGCGGCCTTAAACTCTGCCTACCTGGTGAATTTTGCTATCCGCCTCAGGAAAGGAATAACTGAGGTCACCCATTAGCCTGCCGTTGTCAATAGGCCAAAAAAATCCTTCAAGCAAAGTCTGGATTTTTTTGCACAACCTTATTCCGTTTTTGTTTTTAAAACCATTCATCCTGTTATTGAACCTGTGGACTTCGTGTGTCGCGAGGCCCGAGAGTGTGGGTAAGCTGTGGGCAGCATGGATGCTGTCCATGGTTTATCCACACGTCTCTGCTCGGGCCGATCCACAGAACGCGTCCACAAGTCCATAGGTTATCCATTTAAATCAATTTGTGCCTTACTCGTCTATTTGCTTATTCTTCCCTTGTTTTGTTTCGTTTTGTCCTGGCAATTACCCAGCTTACGCACCCGTCTTCTCGTTTGGTGGTTAGCGCCATCTACCGATGCGCTCCAGTCACCCATCAGGATCAAGGCTGCAGGGCTTCCCTAGGGGAAGGATTTCTGCGCCCCTGGCTTTTTTAAGTCCCCGATTGTATCGGTGCCAAACCTTGTTCAATGGCATCAATGCCAACAGAGCTTGTGGTTCTCCGTCGAAACGGACCAGACCCTTCGTGGTTCAAGGCTTGGGCGTATCAGTCTGTACTTTGCCGTGTACAAAACGTTTTTAGTCGGTTGAGCGATCTGCCAATCAGAGTAAGTGGTTTTTAGCCAACCCCAATTCTGGTTCAACCGCTCAACCCTAACCTTTAAGTAAATAACTTGGCAGAATCAAAAGGAACCTGATCCCGCATCACATAATAACTTGCCCTTGCTAACTTGTGTGCAATTGCTTTGATGGCAACCACACGATTGCGTTTGGTCATTTTACGCTGATAAAAGCGTTTCGCCTGGTCGTTAAAACGGATCGCAAAATTGGCCGCTTCAACAAATGCCCAGGATAAGTATTTATTGCTTGAATTCGCGGGAAGTAAAGTTGCCTACTTTTTGAAATCGTTCAATTTTACCGGTCTCCAGCATGATGGTCAGGGCCAGAATGGGGCCAATTCCGCCAATAGTTAATAAATAGCGATAGCGGAGATCCAGCTTAACCTGTTTTAATATTGAACTAAACCCGGTCATAGCAGGGATGGTAAAACAGCCTTCAGATTACAATTGGTCAAGTTACCAAATAAATGCGTCAGGAAAAGAATCGAATTTATGCACCGCTCATCCTTTGTATTTAGCGTTTATATAGTAATTAATTATCTATCCTTTGATTCCTGAAGAAACGACAGACTCAACAATGCGTCTCTGGAAGAAAATAAAAACGAGTAATACCGGTAATGTAATTAAAGTAGCGTACGCCATGATTTCGCCCCAGGAATTGGTATGACCAAAAAATTGCTGGATACCTGGTATAACAGGTCGGTATTCCTGGCCCTGGATGACCAGAATCGGCCATAGATACTGATTCCACATACCCAGAAACACAATAATCGCAGACGTAGCGATCACCGGTTTTGAGTTGGGCATTATAATTTGTGAGCTATCCCAGATAGACTGATGGCTGTGTTACATAAAGATGGGCACGAAAAAGACCTTTGCCCATCCTACACGTTGCCCTTACCGTTTGCCCACCATTGGTCGATAAAAAAGGTGGGCAAAAAACCTGCCCACCCTACTCACCATAATTCATATCATCGTCTTGAATTAAATTGTTGCCACCCCAATTCGCCGGGTATATTCCCTGATTGACATAGCGATGAAATGTCGAATATGGCCATTCACTCACAGCTTTTACCAGACCGTGCTTAACCGGGTTGTAATGAATATAATTTATATGACGTTGGTAATCATTTTCATCACGGATTTGATGCTCCCAAAAACGTCTTTGCCAAATGGTGCCTTCCCGATGTTTTTGTTTCGAGGCATTCACCCATTCAGGTTTGTGTAAGCTATCCTTTGCAGACTTTGTAAATTGTCTTTTGATACCATTCCAGCGTACCGAAAAATCGTTATCATTTTCTGGTAAGGTCCAAATACAATGAAGATGATCGGGCAACAATACCCAGGCATCAATTGTAAATGGATAGCGTTTTCGTGTATTGCGTAACCAGACGCGAGAATCATCATTGATTAAAATATTCCGTCATCAAAATGTCACCACAGTAAAGAAATAACAAGCCCCCGGTGTATCTGCACGGTGCTAATTCGACATAACATCGTCCTCCCATATTCAACGTAGGGTGGGCAAACAGCGTTACCGTTTGCCCAGCATTGGCCGATAAAAAAGCTGGGCAAAAAAACCTGCCCACCCTACCGGGCTATTTTTGTATAGCAATATGCATCTAGGAAATAGATGTGCATGCGGAGAGTCCCTACGCTTACGAAAGCATATTTTGGGCATTCTGCCCACAACGCGGCAAAAGCTTAACGGGACTGATTAAAAACTACGTTGTCCTGATTCACCCTACATCCATCTATAAAAACCCTAAATGGATTTTCATTTGGCTACCTCAAACGACTTGACGCGATGTCGGAAAGCCTTGTATTTTCTCTACACAAAAAGACGTTCCGAGATAACACCCAGCCCTATCGCTATGACGGACTAAAAATCTTCACTTCGCTTAGGCTCCGCACACTCCAGGATTTTCAGCGCGGGATGGCTATTCGAGATCGGTTGATATAAACCAATTTAAATTAGTTTATATCAACCGATCCTTATGGTTTACAGACCTTATGTAACTTATTTGTCTATGTAGTCAAGCTTATGAGTTGATTTAGAAAAATAACTTGAAAATTCCAGTGGGATATTCATGTCTTGCAATCATGCGTTTATACATGACCTAACCTATTTCACTCGTTGATAAATGAGTTTGCAGTATCATTAAGTATCTTTTATAATATTTATGTTGAAAAAGCGCAATATCGATTCTATACTAATGTTGCAGTTTTTGCATAATATTAAAAAATTTAGGTAGGTGACTTTAATGAGTAATACAGCAAGCAGATCTTTATTTGAGCAAATAGGTGGCGAAGCAGCGGTTAATGCCGCCGTGGATATTTTTTATCGTCGGGTATTAGCAGACCATAGGATTAATCGTTTCTTTGATAGCACCGACATGGAGCAGCAAGCAGCTAAACAAAAAGCCTTTTTAACCATGGCATTCGGTGGTCCAAATGACTATAGTGGTACTGATATGCGTACTGCACATGCTAAATTTGTCAAAATGGGCTTAGATGACACTCATTTTGATGCTGTGGTAGAAGATTTAGCAATAACACTACAGGAACTGAATGTACCACAAGCATTGATTGAGCAGGTCGCTGCCATTGCAGAAAGTACCCGCGCTGACGTATTAAATCGTTAATAATTGGGCAAGTGTGATGACGAGGCAAAAAATACAATTAGGTGAGCAGCTAATTTTGTGTCAACCAGATGAATCTTTGCTTGATGCTTTATTACGTGAACAAATTGATATTTCTCACAGCTGTCGTCAAGGCGTGTGTCAAAGTTGTTTGTTGCGCAGTTTGGATTCTCCCCCTTCAACTGCAGCACAGCATGGATTGAAAGACGGTTTAAAAAAACAAAACTACTTTCTCGCCTGTCTTTGTTACCCACAAAAAGCTATGCGTATTGCTTACAGTCATCATGCTGAGTTCATAACGCATGGCACGGTGAGTGCCATGCAAACTCTTAATGCCGAAACGCTGTTATTAACTCTCGACCTTGATGAAGCACTGGATTATTATGCAGGGCAATTTGTTAATTTACAGCGGAATGACGGCTTGATGCGTAGCTATTCGATTGCTAATAATCGTATACATAGCAAGCAGTTAAGTTTTCATATTCGTCGCCTGGCAGGTGGTCGCTTTAGTGGCTGGGCACACGAGGAATTAAGATTAGGAGATCGCCTAGCCGTTTCAGAGCCGCAGGGCTTATGTTACTACCTGCCCGATAAACCAGAGTCACCTTTATTACTGATCGGTACAGGCAGCGGGCTGGCACCGTTAGCAGGTATTATTAACGAGGCTTTACATCAAGGCCATACCGGTGACATCTATTTGTATCACGGCAGCCGTGATTTGAATGGTTTGTACTGGGTAGAAGAAATGCAGGCATTGGCTGAAGCTCATAGTAACTTTCATTACCGCCCCTGTATTTCCAGTGGCGAGCCACCTGAGCATCTATTTTCAGGTCGAGCTAATGAAGTGGCTTTCAGTCAGTTACCTGACTTGAAAGGTTGGCGAGTCTACTTATGTGGACATCCTGATATGGTGAATAATACCAAGCGACAGGCTTTTTTAAAGGGCGCTTCTTTATCGGATATTTATGCTGATGCTTTTCATGTTGCTTCGAATTCCTTAAATTAACGGGTATATCATCTGATTTTTTTCGTCATTTATAACCAACCCCGTTAATCTCAATATTTGGGAAAAGCTGAAATGAACATCGTCAGGTCTTGCATTAACGCATTTTCGTACTTTTCACAACCATCAGTAATAGTGTTAGGGTTGAAGTTAGTACCTGTTTTACCTTTATCCTAGAAACCTCAATTGAATACGAATTTTGTGGAAAAACATATATTTTTCATTCACTTTTAACTTTAAAAGTTATGCTATCGAAATTTGCATTGTTACGAGGTGATTGACTAACAAGCTACCCCAGATAGACTGATGGCTGTACTATATAAAGATGGGCACGAAAAAGACCTTTGCCCATCCTACAAAAGTTGCTCATATTATTTCTGCACACTCTTAAGCCGGTATTAGCTGCAATTTCACCCATTGCTAAATACTCAGCTCCTTTAGCTAATGAGGCGTTGATTCTATTTTCGATGTTATTCATTATATCTGTTCTTTTTAGCATAACGTGTAACATAAACGGCCGCCGCTGTATGTCGGTCCGAGTGAGAGATTGCGAACGATTTGATGCACTAGTTATGCGCTTGTTTCAATATCTGATAGCTTGTCAATATTGACCACTATTTCATAATCAGCATATTCAGTCTGCTCAGAATATAAAGCAGAATATTCAACTTTTTATAGTCAAATACCTCCGGTACAGCCGGAGGCTTGTAATCGTAAACCGCTCGAAGCGGGTTAATTCATTTACCACCTAAAGGTGGCAGTGTCTTAAAATAAATCGAGTTGGTCTATTCGCTTATCCTCATCTTCTTGATGCTTAATATAATTTCTCACCGTTTCCTCATCTCTGCCCACTGTGGAAACATAGTAACCTCTTGCCCAGAAACTCTGCCCTGTAAAATTCTTTCTTCTCCCCATATAGGTTCGAGCAATCGATATAGCACTTTTCCCTTTAATAAATCCAACAACCTGTGACACTGAATATTTGGGAGGAATCGAGATTAAAATATGAACATGATCTGGCATTAAATGCCTTTATTCAATTTTACATTCATTTTGAAGTGCTAAATCTTTTAGAGTAGTACCAATATATTTCCTCAAATCCTTGTAGAGACTCTTCTTTCTATGTTTGTGTATCCAAACTATATGATACTTACATTCCCATTTTGTATGATTTAAACTATTTGCTGTATTCATCGTTTGTTTCCTTATCTATTGTACTTTAGGCGGTTCACAGGTAGGGAGACTCACGATGATTCCCGTAATTGTCAAACTTTACTAGTCCCCCAGCAGAGCTGGGGGTTTACTGATTAGAAATTAGAAGTAGCTGAATATAAAATATAATGATCATAAATGCTTGTCACTTGTTGGGTGACGCTACTCCGCTTCACGGTTTTGTGGATAATACAAATAACCGTTATTTCTGTAGTGTTTATTCTAAATTGTTTTATTTGCAACAAAAACCAGGCTGTTTTAGCTCCGCTTTGTCGGTGTTATGTCGCACTACCGACATAAAAGACCGCATCATTATTAATTAATAGTTTCAATAGTTTATGGATATATATAGGCTATTTATTGGCTATTTTTAGTTTATTTTCCAACAAAATACCCACCCTCTTTTTTTTGGTTCGATATTTGCTATTACCTTTGTTGAAACCCATTTTTATCAACAAGAAGAGGACTGCGTAAATGTCAATCGTTCCAATTAAAGAGTTTTCAGCAATGGCAAAAGCCAACCCTGAAATAGCGGTGAAGTTAAAAGAGTGCTTAAAAATGAAAGAATTATTTGCACTGGCTAAAGAACATGGTTTTGAGTTTGATGAGAATTCATTGTATCCACCCAATGAACCTCAATTTACTGAAGACCAGCTATCTGAAAGATTAGTTAAAGCATTACTGAGAGTTTAGTCGAAAAGAGCGGGGTACGGCTGCCGATTGCTGTACCCCGCTCTCACGTACCCATCATTTAGGAGCAAAGAAAAATGAACCGTCATCGTTTACTTCCGCTATTAGTTGCTAGCGTTACACTCATAATGAGTTCTTTTGCTGCTGCGGAATCTGTCAGTGTCAGTGTCGCTGTTGCATCTAATTTCACTGCGCCAATGAAAGCGATTGTCAGCGCGTTTGAACAAGACACGGGGTACAAGACGCAAATTTCCTACACTTCTTCCGGCAAAGCGTTTGCCCAAATTATAAATGGCGCACCATTCCAGGTTTTTCTATCAGCCGATTCTCTTAAACCAGAAAAATTAGAACAAGACGGAATGGCTGTTGCCGGGACTCGTTTCACCTATGCGCTTGGCACTCTCGTTTTATGGTCTGCCAAGCCCGATTTTATAGATGCCAAAGCCAAAATATTACAACAAAATTCCTTTCAGCATATAGCCATGGCTAACCCAAAATTAGCTCCGTATGGTGTTGCTGCTCAAGAAGTAATGGAAAATCTAGGCGTCTGGTCTAAACTGCAAAATAAATTAATTCAAGGTGAAAATATTTCTCAGGCTTATCAATTTATCTCGACAGGCAATGCAGAATTAGGCTTTGTAGCACTCTCACAAGTGATGGATCATGGTAAAATAACGAAAGGTTCCGCGTGGATTGTGCCTGCTGTGTTACATAAACCTATACGCCAGGATGCGGTACTCCTGACTACTGGTAAAGATAATATTGCCGCGACTACTTTAATGGATTACCTGAAATCAGCTAAAGCCACTGACATTATTAAATCCTATGGCTATCATCTGTAGAATTAACCCATAATGTTATGTTGAGCCCCGACAATCTGACTGCGATTTTTCTAACTTTTAAACTAGCGACGATTGTTACCTGCCTGCTGCTGCTTATCGGTACGCCAATAGCCTGGTGGCTGGCACGAACCAGATCACGATTAAAAGGCGTGATTGGTGCGATTGTTGCCTTACCAATCGTATTGCCTTCCTCCGTCCTCGGCTTCTATTTATTAATGAGTATGGGGCCAAATGGGCCAGTAGGTCAGCTTACCCAATTCCTGGGCCTGGGCACTTTACCCTTTACCTTTGCAGGTCTTGTTATTGCGTCAGTGTTCTATTCCCTGCCTTTTGTCGTACAGCCCATTCAAAATGCTTTTGAAGCCATTGGTGAAGGCCCTTTAGAAGCCGCGGCGACTTTGCGTGCCGGACCGTGGGATCGTTTTTTTACTATCGTTATTCCTTTAGCTTTGCCCGGATTTTTTACCGCTACGGTTCTTGGTTTTGCTCATACCGTTGGTGAATTTGGTGTGGTATTAATGATTGGCGGTAATATTCCTGGTGTAACGCGTGTTATTTCTGTACAGATTTATGACTATGTAGAGGCCATGGAATATACCCAGGCGCATGAGTTATCTGGCTTAATGCTGGGCTTCTCATTTTTGGTATTGCTGGCCTTATATACCATAAATCCGCACAAGAAAGATTAGCATATGAGCACCGAAAATATCAGCGCCTGCTTTAAGCTGGATTTCAATAAATTTTCTTTAGATGTTGATCTTACGCTTCCTTCCCATGGCGTTAGTGCTTTATTCGGTCACTCCGGCTCAGGTAAAACCACCCTGTTAAGATGTATCGCGGGGCTTGAGCGAGCAGCCGGACATCTTTGCATAAACGGTGAAGTTTGGCAAAATAACGGGCTGTTTATACCCACCCACAAGCGTCCGCTAGGGTATGTCTTTCAAGAAGCCAGTTTATTCCCGCATCTAAGCGTACTGGGTAATTTGAAATATGGAATGCAGCGCGTATCGGGGGCTAATTCAACGTCATCTCTGGAACATTCCATTGAATTATTAGGCATTGGACATTTATTAGAGCGTAAACCTGCCAGGCTTTCTGGCGGCGAACGACAAAGAGTCGCTATTGCGCGCGCATTGGCGGTTAACCCTCGTATTTTACTTATGGACGAGCCACTCGCCGCACTCGACATGGCACGTAAAAAAGAGATTTTACCCTTCCTGGAACGCTTACGTGACCAGCTAAAAATTCCCATTGTGTATGTCACGCATTCAGCCGATGAAATGGCACGTCTAGCCGACCACCTTGTTGTTATGACAGAAGGCAAAGCGATTGCGAGTGGTTCACTTACCGAAACCTTGTCACGCCTGGATCTACCTATACAGCTTAATGAGGAAAGCGGTGTCGTGCTTAAAGCCTTTATTGCAGAACGTGATCAGCAATGGCATCTTGCGCGCGCCGAATTTCCTGGCGGCAGTTTGTGGATGAGAGATATGGGCTTTGCCATAGGCCGCTCAGTGCGTTTGCGTGTGCTTGCTCGCGATGTCAGTCTGACTCTGGAGCTGGAGCAAACAGAATCACAAACCAAAAGTAGTATTGTCAATGTATTACCTGCGGTCATCAATGAGCTGGTAACAGGTGAACATCCAGCAATAACACTCGCCAGAATTCAAGTCGGAGAATCCATTTTACTCTGTCGGTTAACCAGCCGGTCAGCCCATGCATTAGATCTTTCAGTGGGCAAATCAGTCTCTGCGCAGATTAAATCTGCTGCGATTATTGACTGAAAGTCGTGATACAGAGCAAATATCTCTGTTGCCTATGTTCACACTTACTTTGTAAGCTAACGACTTAAACTTACCTGATTACGTACAACTCACAGCCATATTAAAATAAAATTCAAAATATCAGTATATTAAGAGTCTCGTCATTCCCGAAGTCTACCCAGTCAAGCGTGGGCACAAGCTTTATCGGGAATCTTTGCTTACCCCACGAGATTCCTGCTTAAAGCATGCAGGAATGACGAATATAGCTGAGAGTTATGGGCAAAAATCAGGTAAACTTAAGCAACCGTCTTAGGATAAGCAAAGGGGCTTTATCCCGTGCCCATTACTAATACTCTACGACCTATATCTTTCTATTTATCTGTCTGGCAAGCAAACTGACGGGATGTATAATTTCGATACGGGTATTGCTTTGCGCAACGGTCTTTAGCTGTAAAGCACAACCAATATTAGAGGTTACTAAATAGTCCGCACCTCTGCTCTCAACTTGCTGCCACTTTAAATAACGCAGTGCATCAGCATTTTCCGGGTGGGTTAACATATAGCTACCCGCCGCCCCGCAACATAAGTTATTTTCAGCAAGTTCGCGCACGTCAAGTTCAGGTATTCTGCTTAACATGGCATACACTGCAGACTGGTTTTTTAAGACATTGCGCTGGCTACAGGGCTCATGCACCAGAACCTCTTTGGCACAAGGCTCTAATGCCAGATTTGCGGGCCAGTTATGATTAATAAATTCGCTCACTTCCTGCAATTTACTTTGAAAAGCAAGCAACTCTTGCTCATCATTCGCTAAAATATGCTGATATTCCTGCAATTGACTGCCACAGCCAGTCGCGCAATAAATAACAGCCTGCATCGATAAGGCATTAAAAACCTTAAGGTTATGACGCATCAATTGTTTTGCGTTTTCTGCTTCGCCGTTATGCAGATGCATAGCCCCGCAACAGCTTTGTCGCTCAGGAACCAACACTTCATAGCCCAGGGCATTTAATACCTGAATGGCGTCGTTTAAGGTTTGACGGTCGAAATGATCAGAGAGACAACCACTAAATAAAGCAACGACACCTCGCTTTTCCGCTACTGGATAGTTTGGCTTTAAACACTTTAAAGTAGGCACGGGGGCAATATTATCGGCACGGCTTAAGCCTATTAACGCTAATATCCCCAGTTTTCTCGATAAGGCTTGCAAACCGCTGAGCTGGAAAAATTTCACCAGTGGCAGTACGCTCTTAAACCACCGCTTTTTAGCCACCAGATTCAAGGCTATACGCCCATAGAAATGCCTGGTTTCCGGGCTTGCTAACTGCAACTGTGCCTGGTCAAATAGTTCACCATAATCCATTTTACTGGGGCATACGGCTTCACAGGCACGGCACTGCAGACAGTTCTGTAAATGCTCTACAGCCTCGTTACTTAATGTTTCTTGACCAACCAGTAAACGACTTAAAGTGCGTACACGCTGCCGGGGACCTTCTTGTTCATCTTGAGTAAGTTGATAAGTGGGACATGAACTTAAACACATGCCACAACGCATACAGTCCATTGCATCGGGAATAATAGGCCCTGAGGGTGGTATGTAGGTTCCGGCACTCTGGTCAAAATCCATTAGCTCATACATTATTAATCACCCATAAAATAACTATACGCTTTGCGTAATAAGGCCATCTCAGTGGGAGAGCCACCTCTTAACGCGGTTAAATTCTGCATTTTACAGTGCCTTTGCAACATCAATTCATGAGGAGGATCAAGTAACTTAAAGCGCGCCATATACACCGTCACTATCCCTTTCGGCGTTTCAACCTGTTCGTAAAAACCAGGCTCTGCAACCAGTAAATCATCGTCCAAATCCAGTTGTACATTTAATTTTTTAATAAGCTGTGTTGGATATAGGTCGATCGATTGCATAACCCGGTCTTGTTCTTCAACGATACTGGAAAGTTTGGGTAAAGGTGGAAAACAGATATCGCCCTCTTGTTGCTGGCAAAATAGGACTAGTGCACTGATATCACCCTTGTAACTAATAATGAGGTGGGAATTATTTTCCATATGCGTGAGTGTTTAAAGACACAAAAATGCCTAGGTTGATTGTTGTTGATCAAAAAGTGTTTTATATCCGCTATCTAAAAGCGATAGCTGATGATTCGTGTCATGTAATTCAGCATATTGAGGAAAACGCTTATTATTTCCCTGGCTGTACCATTGATCCATCGCTTGCGAAAGTGTTTGTTTTCTTGTGTAGGTCGCTGCGATTTTTTTCTTGAACCAAAGTAAATTATTTTCTTCAGTTAAAGCCAGAACTTTATATCTAACGCCTGTTTCAAAAATACGCACACCCCCGCCTTCAGCGGCGGTTTGATATAAAGCCTGTGGATCAACCACTTCTACACCTGCTAAATAATCAATACCAAATTGATACAACTCAGCTAACCAGGGCACTGTAGGTCCCATTAATACCGTTTTAGCAGACTGTGAAAGTTCAGCTAAGCGAGGAAAAGTCTTATTGGCTAAACTGCTTGCCGATAAGAAAATCCAGTCTGCATCAGGTAATAAAAATTCACAGGCGGGATCAGGCAGGTCACCAGTCACAGGTGTACGTTCTAAAACCTGCCAGCCATATTGCTCAATATAATGCTCAATCCCGGGGTAATGGCCAATAACAACCACTTTCTGATTCTGGATTAACGGTAAAAAATATTCAAAGACTGTTAAATTAGCCGAGCCTTTTTGCGCTGTCAATAACTCACATTCGGGCAGGTCTGAACCCTGATTAATACTGCAATTAATTGCTGCCATTGCCGTTGTTGCCTGGTAGGGCTCCCATTGCATTATTCCTTGAGCGACATCTTTTAGCGGTTTACCTGCAAGTGTTCCCGGCCATTTTAGTGTGCGTGTCGGGGCTACAGGCGTCATGGACAGCCCGGAATGCAAGGCTTCATGTTGAAGCGTCTGGCAGACTGTCCAGACTAAACCGATACTGACACGTTCTATTATTTTTGTACTACTGCAATAATCTAATAAACATTCATAAATTCGCTTGGGATCTTCCATAATGATCGGCTATTCCAAAGCGGGTAATAATTTAGCTTCCGTTTTGATGCCATCGGCATTCCCCCAGGCGCTCATTGCTTCGACAAACCATTGCTTGCTGGTTGGGTGCGGCTTAACAATGTCGTATTCCGCATAAAAGGAAGCATCACTATTAAACTGAATCTGCCCGATGCGTTGCTTATGTGCATCGTACCAACAGCCGGTCAGATTTTCTTCAGCAGTATATGGATCTTTAGTGAGAGAAAATTGGGCGCCATCAAAAACAAGACAGCCAGCAATATCATCAAAAGAAAAACCAAGTTTAAAGATAGCACCTAGCATTTCCTGACAAATCTGATTTCCAAGTGCCTGGTATTTTTTAAATTGATTTTGTACTTCAATTTCCCTGTTCACTTATCCTCCTTCAATCCTTTAGCCAGATCCATGATCACTGAAGCCCCGGAGCGATCTTCAGGATCCAGTTCCAGCATAATATCTAAAATAGTATGCGCCTGCGTTTTTTGATCTAAGCGAAGTTTTATAAATGCGAGTGCCTTTAACGTATATAAATAAAACAACGTTGCTTCATTCGCATACAAATCCCATTTCGACTGTTCACGATATAAACGATGAAAATCTGACGGAAAACCGCCCTGCCTGGCCGCTTCTTCAAGACCTGCGATAATAAAATGTTCAGACTCCTTAAGACGGGCCTGATAAAAATAAAATTTATACAGGGCGAAATAACTTTGTAAACAGTGTGAATCAAGATCGAACGCTTGCATAAACAAGGCTTCAGCTTTTACCTTATCATTTCTGCTTGCAATAACAGCAGACTGAAGTAATGCATTCACTGATTCAGGCATATTTGGGCTAAACATGACTGCCTCATCGATTAACCCCATACCCGCCATGTCTACCAAACCTCAGCTGGAACGATGAGCTTTTCTACTGGTTTGCCGCCTAACAAATGTTCTTCGATAATGGTTTTCACATCCGCTTTCGTAACTTTTCCATACATCACGCCTTCTGGATAAACGAGTACACTTGAGCCCATCATGCACGGCCCCAGGCAACCTGTATTGGTCAGCGCTATCTTTTCAAACAAATTGCGGGTTTGCATCTGAGTCATAAACTCATTCATCACCTCAGCACACCCCTTAATACCACATGAACCTCTAGGGTGTCCTTCCGGACGACTTTGAGTACAAACAAATACGTGTTTTTCTGGTCTAGGCATGATTATTCCTCTATGCTGCTTGTTTATGTTCGTGCGTAAAACATGATTTAGGGCAGACTTTTGAACAGGCTTCACAGCCGATACAGTCCATACGATCTTTCAGACTCATGACCATACTGTTTTCGTCATCATCTTCAAAATCCCCATAATCATCATCAAAATCTTCAGGGTCAAGTGCCTCAGACTTTTCCACCAAGTCAAATACATCACGCGGACACACTTTAAAACAACGTCCACAGCCTATACAGGTTTCTTGATTCAAATCAGAGACATACGCTGGCGTCCATACAGTTCCGCCAAAGGTTACTCCGGTAATATTATCTGCCATGGCTCTCTCCTATGCAGTTTCTGACTGAGCTGCCATCAACGCCTGATTTGCTTCATCCCATGCTTTACAGGCCTCAAAAGTTGCCTCTGCAATGCCCATAAGGTCTTTATAAGCTGCTGGTAAGCTATCTTCAATCAAATCATGCAACTCCATTGCCTGTTCACTCGCCAGGCGTTTGGTTTTTTTTACGTTCTTTTCAAGCTTTTTTATTTCTTCAGGGCTCATCGTTGTCTCCGTTAGTCAGTCGCTGCACCAGGGTATTTTTCTAATAACTCTTTCGCTTTAGCTATCAGTTTTTCACTTTGCTCACACATGGCTTCTACACTCGAAAAGCCAAAACGATGCGTATCACGTAACACTTTATCAATAACAATTAACTTGCCCACCATGACTAAAGCACGCCCAAAGCCTTCATGTGAAATATTTACCAAGGTGACGGCCATCAGATTAGTTTCATGTTCTAAAGTTGCTGCAAGCGCACTATAATAAGCTTTGACTCTGGCTAAAGTAATCTCATCAGGATCGCCAATAACAGGAATTTCTTTTTTACGCTCTTTGGTTAAAATTAAAGGATCAAGAATCTTTGCATTTGACCAGCCATCATAAGTCCCATACGAATCTAAAGCTTTTAACTGTTTTAACATTTCACCAACAAAAAATTTATCCAGAAATGGATCATTTTCTTCTACTACTTGTAAGACTGCACTCACGTTAATTCTCCAGGTTGTTTTTGATTGTGTTACACGCTATATAATCTCGTTCCCACGCTCTGCGTGGGAATACAGTTTGTGACGCTCTGCGTCACGGAACGCTGAGCGTTCTCGTACGAATTCCCACGCAGACCGTGGGAACCAGGGCATGTTATTTTTTGCGAATTTATTCCTGCCAATCTTCTTCGGCCATGTCATTAAATCGCTTAGGATCATCTGAACTTTGTTGCTTTATCGCACGCGCCAGCCAACTTGAAGGCCCTGCACGTAATTCGCTCTGCAGGTCATCGAGTAACTTTTCTATTGGGCTATCATCATTGACCTTAACGGGCTGAATACCGAGCGCAACTAACTGTTTAACAGCGGAAGCACCGACTGCCTGACAATACACAGCAGCACAACCTTGCAACAAATCAAACTTGACGGCGAGCTTATCTTCATTGCCATCCTGATCTAATGAACCAAATTGCGCCGCTTCAAGAAATTCAAATTTATCGGGATTCAGCGTATAAATAGCAAAGGATTTAGCTGATCCAAAATGTTGATTAACGTGTTTCATATCCGTGCTTGCAAAAGCAACTTTCAATGAAGTACTCATAGACAACTCCTCTTGTTCACTATGCACGACCTGCATACGTCTGGTTAATGACATGACTGCGTTTGCTCGTTTAAAGGTTTCTGTGCATACACCGAGTGATACTCAGGTATTTCCTCGTGTGTAAAATTGATGACCAAATTGGCTAAATCAAACAGTGTCTGACGAGAGCCGCGGTAACCTATCCATGTTTTCTGGTAACCGCCGATAATATCGAACTGCGGAAATCCTGCTCGTAGAATCGGAACACCTAACCTTTCAGCGGTTGCTGTCGCATGCGAATTACCGATCACTAATTGCGCTTTGTGCTCTTTAGCAATCAACTCCAGATCTTCCAAATCACCAATCTTCACCTGAGCTACGGGTAATCCGGCTAAACTTGCGGCGGGACTGGGTGATACTGCCGCAACCACTTCAGAGCCCATTTCTTTAAGAAAATAAGCAAACGCATTGAGTTGATCCGGATCCGCTGCTAAGGCAACCCGTAATTGACCTAACATAAAATGCGTATCCAGCATGGCATCCTGTAATTGCATACGCTGGCGCTCTATACGTTCAGGCACCTCACGAACACTGATATTTGCCAATGCATGCACCAAAGCGTCATTCGCGGCTAATCCATATAGATGTTCAAATTCGTAACTGGGTACCCCCGTTTTCTGTGCTAAGAGTTCGCCGGCTTTGTGCATTGACGGCCCTATAACCAGAGTTGCCTTCGCTTCCCCTAAAGTTGCCATTTCTGAAACAGGCGTACCGCCAATGGTTACGGGTGAAAATTCATCTTCAGTTAAAGCACCATCAAGAGAGTCGGCAATATTGGGTACAAACACAGGTCGTAACTCAAATTGCTCTAACAGATAGGTTAAGGCTTCTATGTCACCAGGCGTCAGCATCGCACTGCACAAAACATTGACTTGATGTTTTCGACTACCGGGTGTCGTCCCTGCCTGTTCTGCATCTGGAACCGTCACACGAATAATTTCTGTCACCGTCGCGGCATATCCTGTTTCTGCACATCCCGTAAAGTCAGGGGTATTCACCGCGACTACGGCAACATCAGCATATTCAGGATATTTTTCACGAAATTCGAGCACATTGCGCTGCACATCTGCGCCTTGGGTTTCAGCTAAACCAGTGGTTAACACAGTAATCAAAGCAGGCTTGCTTTTCTCGGCAATATTCTTTAGACCTTCAACTACATTTTCATCAGCGCCCATGACTGAACTGCCCTGATCCATCGCGGTTGTTTGCAAAGGAATAGGTTCACGAAAATGACGCACAAAGAAGACTTTTGCAAACGCTGTACACCCTTGTGAGCCATGCAACATAGGTATTGCATGATTAAAACCCAGGGTTGCCAGCGAACCACCAATAGGCTGACTCGCTTTTAGCGGATTAACCGATAGCGCTTTTTTACGTTTAATGATTTCAACCATCTTAAGCCACCTTTTCTGATTTCCACGGTGCACGCGCGCGCACTGCTGGCCAAACCGGACTTTCAATTGTTAATGATAATTGCCTGACTAACTCCAGCATCCCTGCATAACCCGCGTAGCCAAATTCGCGTTCTTGATTAATATCTAAAAAAGGAACTTTGGCTTTGAGTGCGGTATACATGTTTCGACCGCCGGCAATAAGTATGTCAGCTTTATAGTCCTTAACCACTTTCAACAATGCTTTGGGGCTACCATCATCGATCATCATCGTTTCTTCGCCCATTAATTCACGGATTCTCGCTTTGTCTTCTTCGGTAGATTTTTTAGTTCCCGTTGCGACCACAACCATTCCTAAATCCTGTAAGGCTGAAATGACTGACCAGCTTTTTACGCCACCGGTAAATAATAAAACCCGTTTACCGTTTAATCGCTCTTTCCATGGAATCAGTAGCTCTCTAATTCTTGCTTCTTCACGCGCTATCAAAGCTTCCGTTCTTGCCGTTAAATCAGCATCATTAATAGCCCTGGCGAAATCACGTAAAGATTGACTGGTATCGGTAATACCATAGAAACTGCCTTCAAACCAGGGCGTTCCATAGCTACTTTGTAATTTACGGGCAACGTTAACCATGGCTTTAGAACAGACCATCATATTGACTTCGGCCTTATGCATGGTTTGTACTTCGCGGAAACGGGCATCGCCAGATAAAGTACATAGCACGCGTAAACCGAGTTCATCAAGCAAGGGTAAAACATGCCAGAATTCGCCGGCTATGTTGTATTCCCCGACTAGATTGACATCATGCACTGTGATGCCGTCCCGCTCTGAACCAACGGGCAAACTATCAGGTTCACGCGTACCTATCACATGTTTGACCATCGCATCGCCTGCGATACGGTTACCTAAATTTTTGGTTCCATAGAACCCCGCACAATCTATCGGGACAACCGGCACTCCCCAGAGTTCTTCAGCCGATTTACACACGGCGTTGAGATCGTCACCAACCAGGGCAGGTACACAGGTATTATAAATAAACACAGCAGGTGGCTGATAACTGTCTATCGCCTGCTTAATAGAGTGCAGCAAGCGCTTTTCACTGCGCCCCATAATAATATCCTGCTCGGTCAAATCAGTGGTCATACCTATCCGGTACAACTGCGCACCCGATGATCGTGTGCCCCGGTTATCCCATGAACTCCCGGCGCAGGCGATAGGACCATGCACTATATGTGCGACATCAGCAATAGGTAATAATGCTATCTGAGCACCATCAAAAGCACAACCACCGGCTGCCGATCCGGGCTTGGGTTTAGCACAACCGGATTTCTCCTTTTTGTTATGCTCACAAGCAGGCTCGTCTAATAACTCTGCAATATCTTTTGTCGATTTCATGCACATCACCTCTATTTTTATTAAGAGATAAAGCAACCAATGTGCCATCTTAATAAGAGACTGAATTTGCTTGTTTTATAGCAAAATATTTTGTAGCAAACACGACAAAATGAGTGAATTAGCGGAGCAGTAATGCGACAATGTTTTTACAAAATTATTTATTTAACGACATTAAAAGAGTCTGCCTTATGAAATTAATAGCATCTACAGGAATCGCCTTACTTTTAGTTGCCTGTCAGCCCACAAAACAGGCCAGGCTAGTCTATCCAGAGGGTATCTACCCGCAGCCGGAATGGTCAGCAGTTGAGCTTGAACAGAATATCACTATTCATCATTTATCCCGAAATGGAGACTCAAGCACTCATATCATTCGTTTGAAAAATAAAGAATCCCCGCACTACCATGACTTTCATGATCTTAATGTCTCAGTCTTATCAGGCACCAGCATTATTCATTTTAAAGATTACAAAGTAGAGCTGGAAGCAGGTGATGTGATTTATATCCCTAAAGGAACCTATCATTGGGTTGAAAATACGTCGCCTAACGCCAATGTTGTTTTTGCCGTTTTTTCACCCGCGTTTGACGGCAAAGATAAACGTGAAGCAGATTAACCCGCAAACTAACCATCTAAAGTATATTCACCCGACTCCATCATGCCTTCCATAATGCCGCACAGACGTTGTGCGCTAATTAAACAACCTGCCTCAAATTTACGCGGCATAACCTCCAGTAATACATCCTGTGCGACCAATTGGTGTAAAGAGGTTTCAAGAAAAAACTCCAATGATTCTGCAACGGGTACAAAACCCTCCCAGTCTCCCACGGCGGCTTCGTTTGCATAACGTTTATATGGCCATATCGGCTGTGTTACTTGACCATTAATCTCACGCGTTACCCAACTAAATGCATTCTCCTTTAGCCCCCAAATTTCCTCTGTTTCAAAAAATCGGTATAAGAAATATTCTAAAAGTTCAGCATCTGTCATATTAGGTACAGCGGCATATTCATCTTCATAAGGTTCGTAGCGCATAGAATAGGTCCTGTCTTGATTGGAAAAACTAAACTCAAGCAAAAAATACGCCATTGCTGCGAGGAAGTATAGGTACCAGCAACTGTGCTGATATTGAAGTGCTTAAGATCTCTTTATGCAGATGCTAACGGGAAACCAGCGGTGTTATAAAATCGATTTTACAATAACTATGTCTCTGATAAAGCGTTTTCAGGCACCGACCGACCTCGCACATTCTAAGCCGCAAAAGCGTTCTATCGCTCGTCTGAAAATACACAACAACGGCGCAAATTATCTTACGCAGCCTTATGGCAATCAGGTATTTTGCCGCTTATAGGAACAACGTCTTTTAGTCCTATGAGGTAATACCCTGATGTCCTTGATTTTGATCTTTCTGCTGCAGAGTTATATGATTGTTGAATGCTACCAACGCATGACCAATCTGCTTAAAAAAGTCAAAATGAGGCTCACGAATCTTCTGCATTTCAGTGTATTCCCTTACATGATGAATCTTCTGCATTTCAATGGACTCTCTTATCTGTTGCTCTGCTTTGTACCAGTCTAATTGATCAAAACCAGAAGCAAAACCACGATGCTCAGCAAAATAGTAGGCCGCTTCAGCTACCATCCAGTTGATATTTTCTGGTTTTGGCATTTTACCTGAGTCAGATGCCAGGCTGGATATATCAGGTAAAAGCCCAAATTTTAATAATTCAAAAAAGCTTAGAGTTTTAACATTGATTAAGCCAATTTCATCTGGCCGTGTCTCTTTCAACGTTCTAAATAGTCGATCCCATATAGAAAAAACGGCCCCATAGTTACTATCATGTTCTTTGCGCAGAGAAGAATGATGAACTCGGTGTAAGGATGGGACAATAAATAGCCATTTGAACCATTTTTCGCCTCGAATTGGCAAGTTTAAATGATGGAATATAACAAACAGTGTGGATACACCTTCACAAATTGCAACCAAAGAGGCTTCAATACCTGTGATGAAAATAAACAGTGCTTTAACCAAAATGCTTAGGATCACTTCTATAAAATGTACACGAAAAGCGGTCGTGGAATTCATTGATTTATCACAATGATGAACTTTATGAAACCACCACAGACAATCAAATTTATGGTTTGCTTTGTGCCATAGGTAAAGTGTTAGATCAAACAGGATAAATGCAAACAAAAGCTTATCCTGTTGATTGTAAGCACTCAACAATCCATTATGCTGATAACTTTCTGCCAATACTAATAAGGATGAAATAGATAGTATCGATAAAATGAGACTATTGAACACAAAAGTAGCCATGTTTGTTATGTAGGATTGGATCATTCTGGTTCTGGATTCAAGACAAACGACCAGGATCATTTCTACAAACATTAAAGTGACAAGAATCAGAAAGATAATTATGGGTATATCAATACCGCCAAGAAAATTTAACCATTCTTGATACAGAATTATCATCGATGTAAGCCCGGATATGAAATCATTTAACATATCGATCTCCTCCTAAAGAAGGTAACAAATTACTGAACTAACCGAATTGCAAGCAAGTAAAAACGACGCACCTTTAATCCTTAATATAGATTAAAGGTAAAGTCAACCCTAACTTTGCTGAGTCTGATTATACCTCTGTAAAAGCATTTTTTTATGAATTGTTACACTAGATTAAGGAGATAGACTGTTTCATAAAAACAGATAAATGAAAGATGGATCCTGGTATTTTCCCAAAAATACATATAAGTAATACTGCAAGTCAGGTAATAACGAAAAAAGGATAAATAGCCTGTTTTTTTAATCAAGTACACAGCAATTTACCTGAGTGGTGCTTTGATAATGTAGATACGACAGGATTCACTATAAACCTGTACTGTGTAAAAATAAAAAACGACCTTCAGGTGGTATAATTAACGATATTTTGACCTCGCCAGTGAAAGAAAATAACTTTTACTGCAAACCCACCACCGTTATCATCTGTTTTGGCATAAGCCTTGCTTTTGTTAACTTAAATATAACTCATTGAGATTTGAAAAAAATAATGCCTAGTTTATTACCTGATGTTGATACTGATGGACTACTTGAATATTCAGTGGTATTTACTGACCGTTCACTAAATCATATGTCCCAAAAATTTCAAGGTGTCATGAAGGATATTTCTTCAACACTAAAACAAGTTTACAATGCTGATGCTGTTGCTCTGGTGCCAGGCGGTGGTACGTATGGCATGGAAGCCGTAGCGCGTCAATTAGCGACCGATAAAAAATGCCTGATTATTCGTAATGGCTGGTTTAGCTACCGTTGGTCTCAAATTTTGGATATGGGACAAATTGCTTCTGAATCTATTGTACTAAAAGCACGTCCTGTGAATAAAGACCATCAGGCTCCCTTTATTCCTCCCCCGATTGAAGAAGTTGTAGAGACTATTCAACGGGAAGAACCTGATATTGTGTTTGCACCTCACGTGGAAACTTCATCAGGCATGCTACTTCCTGACGATTATTTAAAGTCGGTTGCCGATGCTGTCCATGCTGTCGGAGGCCTGTTCGTTTTAGACTGCATTGCTTCCGGTACGCTTTGGGTTGATATGAAGTCCACGGGGGTCGATGTTTTAATCAGCGCTCCGCAAAAAGGCTGGAGTGCCTCACCCTGTTGTGGTCTGGTGATGATGAATACTGACGCATTAGGAAAAGTAGAATCGAGTACAAGTAGCAGTTTTGCCTGTGATTTGAAAAAATGGCTACAAATTATGCAAGCCTATGAAAACGACGGTCATGCCTATCATGCTACTATGCCGACCGATGCTTTAGAAAAATTTCATAAAACCATGCAAGAAACTAAAGCCTATGGCTTTGAAAAAGTGCGTACCGAACAATTAGTATTGGGCGAAAGTGTACGTAGCCTGTTAAAGAGTAAAGGCTTTAAAAGTGTTGCAGAAAAAGGTTTTGAAGCACCCGGCGTTGTCGTTTATTACACTAAAGATGTAACCCTGCATAACGGCAAGGCATTTTTACAACAGGGCTTGCAAATCGCGGCGGGAGTCCCTTTACAATGTGATGAGCCAGAAGATTTTCAGACTTTTCGCATAGGCTTATTTGGCCTGGATAAATTGCATAATACAGAGCGTACTGTTAATAATCTAGAAAAAGCATTGCAGGCAATAACTAGTTAACTAAGGAATGAGTATTTATTAACTTCGACTTTTGATAAGGAGTGCAATAGCTTTAGAGACTGTGAAAGTATTATGCGTAGATACTCTATTAAAACGCAAGCGTGAATGCATAAAAATTTATATTTTTATGCATTTATAGTGATAGGTAACGTATAAAAACGAGCCCCATCGAATTTTTTGTTAGTACGTAACATGCCATGGATGGCGTGTAATAATTTACGCATCACAGCACAGACCGCTTGTACTTTCTTTAAGCCATTATCCTCAATCAAGTGATGATAATAGCCTTGAATATTCGGCTCGAATCGGCTGGCAACCAAAGCTGGCATATACAAGGCCTGACGAATATATTTATTACCCACTTTGCTAATGCGTGGCTTTTTAGATACGCTACTACCTGAATCAAATATCCTTGGATCCAACCCTGCATGAGCAACCCACTGCCGCGCAGTCATATCCTTAGGCAAGATCATCAGTTCACTCAGTATTTGTACCGCTGAGGCTTGTGCAATCCCTTTGATGCCGGTGATTAATGAATGAGCCTGCTTCAGATCTTCATTTTGATGAATGATATTAAGTGCACTGTCGCGCAAGGTTTTAATTTGTGCGTCTAAAATATCAATCAACTGCTCTGTCTGTTCAATCACTAGCACGGGTGTTTCCACTGTTGATTCCAAAGCATGAAGCTGGTTTTTAGTTTGTGTTTTTTGCTTACTTAAGGCGGCAATACGACGCGCAGTCGCTCTTAAGCTAATACATTCATCGGCTGGACGCTCCCAGGCTTCAAAAGGCATTCTTTCAGCATAAATCGCTAAATTCTCTGCATCAATCGCATCGGTTTTGCTGCGCGTCATTAAGGCTTTAGCAAAGTTGTGTGCAGCTTTGGGGTTAATCACCATCACTTCAATACCGTCTGCTCGACTAAGAGCGACAGCTAAATCAAAATGATAGATGCCTGTTGCCTCGAAACTTCTCATTATCCACGGGAAAATATTAAAAAGTTGCTTTACAATATATTCTATGAACTCGCCTAAACCTGAATTACCAGAGATAAACAAAGAAGATCGCACACCGCTAGTCGATGTGTTATTGGAAATGCTTGCCTGGCAACAAAAGCAGATTGATGAGTTAGCACAAGAGATACTCAAGCTTAAAGGCGAAACCACAAAGCCTAAAATCAAACCGAGTACAATGGATAAGGAGGGTGCCCCAGGAAGTGATGACTCCTCATCAAAAAGGAAAAAAGGCCCAAGGCGCAGTAAAAAAGGCAACCTCAAAATAGATGAAACCCAAATTATTCAGCCGGATGAAATCCCAGAGGGTTCACGCTTTAAAGGGTATCAGGATCGTGTTATTCAGGATATTACCTTTCAAACTCATAACATTCGTTATCGTTTAGCAGAATATATAACGCCAGAGGGTCTTACGATTTTAGGTCAGCTTCCCGAAGACATTCAGGGAGGTAGCTTTGGTAAAAGCCTTATTGCCTTTATTCTCTATCAATACCATCACCAACATGTCACACAGCCATTACTACTGGAACAAATTCGTGATTTAGGCGTCGATATTTCGAGCGGTAAGCTCAGTTATATACTAACAGAAGATCTGGACGACTTTCATGCCGAAAAAGATGAATTACTGAAGACGGGATTATCCGTTTCTAAATATATTCATACAGATGATACTGGCGCACGGCATAAAGGGCAAAATGGCTATTGCACACATATTGGCAATGATTTTTTTGCCTGGTTCAGTAGTACAGAAAGTAAAAGCAGAATCAATTTTTTAAACTGTCTATCACAAGGCAAAACAACGCTTTATACATTGAACACAGGTGCCATTGAATACATGGCACAAAATAAGCTGTCTGTTGTAATCTTGGCGACACTGGAAAATATCAGTGTCTGCATTAACACGGCACCTGACTGGTGCGAATGGCTGGATCAGCAAGGCATCGTTAAACCTCGGCACAGAAAAATAGTCACGGAAGGTGCTTTGATGGGAGGGCTGCTAGACCAAGGCATTTCCTCTGACTTTTCAATTATCAGTGATGATGCAGGGCAGTTTAACGTCTTTGATCATGCCTTGTGCTGGATCCATGCCGAACGAGTAATTAATCGCCTGATTCCTTTAAATGACAGCCATACCAAGGCAGTCGATGACGCACGCGACTAGCTTTGGTCGATTTACCATGACCTGAAAGCTTATAAACTTAATCCTGTTACCGAACAGGCGAGCAGTATCAGGCAGCGCTTTCAAATCCTATGCAGCACCAAAACCTGTTACGAAACGCTTAACCAGGCTCTCGGGCGCATGGGGAAAAATCAACATGAACTCCTCCGTGTACTCGACAAACCCTACCTCCCACTTCATAACAATTTAAGCGAACGGGATATAAGGGATTACGTCAAGAAACGAAAAATCAGCGGGAGTACACGAAGTGATGCAGGGCGGAAAGCCCGTGATACTTTTGCCAGTCTCAAGAAGACCTGCCGAAAGCACGGCATGTCATTTTGGGGTTATTTAAAAAGTCGCTTACTGAAGTTAGAAGGGATTCCTCCGTTATCGGAAGTCATTCGTGCGGCCGCTGCCAGTGGATAATGAGAAGTTACGTTGCCTCGATGCAAACCTTTGTTTCTCCTTTAAGTTTTGTTAAAGACTGAATAATTGATTGATGACCTAAAGGGGTATTATCAAAGGATTTCGCTTTACGTGCCTTACCATTAACCATGACGACAACAACTAATTCCTTGCAACTCACATCAATTCCGACAGTATTCATTTTTTATCCCATATTAAGTATTATAATGATCACTGGTTTCCCAACCCTGACACTTCACCTACCGTCCTTGTGAATGCAGACTCAGAAGCATAGCTTACAGGTCTCAGATACTCCACGGCATGGATGACGAGGGTGGGGAGCCAATCTACGAGCAAGCTCAAAGCTTAAGGTTGGGCCGGCTTCCCCAGAAAATCAGTTATTACTATAACCTGAGTTCGGGATAAGACGTCATAACAAAGGTAATAAATCTTCTCTACGTAAGTTGAGTGCAGGCTTTTTTTCCTGGTAAGAATAAGCAACTAAACAAGCAACAATATTGATCATATAATTCGTAAGCGAACGATGTCTAGAGTGCTCAAGCTGAAAAATATTTTTAAGTTGATCATTGATAGTTTCAATAATGCTACGCTTTCTCAATAAAAGTGCATCAAAAGCAGCTATGACTCGTGGTTTCATATTTTTCTTGAGAGTTGTGATTAACTCAACATCATCGGTTGCTAAAAGTTCAGTGAGTTTTTTAGAAATATATCCTCTATCGCCAAAAAGCTTTCCAATCAGATTTTTAGCCAATTTTGGTACGGGTTTACGGTCATCAACATTCCCTTTCGTGATTGAAAAAGAAAGTATTTCCCCTCGATCATCCACAATAATGTGTAATTTAAACCCATAGAACCAGCCCGTAGAAGACTTGCCTCGTTGGGCCACATCTTTGAAAGTTTTATGGCGCGGAATACGAATATTTTTACAAACGCAAAGGGGTGTTGAATCAACAAATGCAATACCTTCACTTCGGCCACAACGTGTTTGCATAAAAGCCGTTAAAGGACCGATAATATCGGGCAATAATTCAATGAAACGGTTATAACTCGGCACCTTTGGGAAAGCTTTAGATAAGTTTTTGGGCAAGTAGCGTAAATAAAACCATTTAAATGTGTCATACCCTGACTGATGATAGTAAACAATCAAAGTAATTATTTCACTGGGGCTAATGCAACGCTTTTTCCGTCTTTTCTTTTCACCGTTTTCTATTTGGGTTTTCTCCCAGTGGGGTAAAAAGGTTTTACAAAAATCATCTACATCACAAAATAATCGGGTTAAACTTAGCATTGGGCAGTCTTAGAAAAAATAAATTCTTGGTTGTTTCTATTTTTTCAGATTTTCAAAAGACTGCCCACCTTTTCTTATCCCGAACTCAGGTTACTATAATTGTTTTGTGTTAAATAATCTTGTGTTTAAGAGATATGTTTAATATACAAGGGTGGGGTGAAGCATGAACCCCAACACTGAGGCTAGGTAAGCTATTGATTGTTGGGGTTCGCAATCTCTCCCCAACCTACGGAACTAAGCTGTTATCTAGATTATAAATATACTGCTATTCAAAATAAGGTTCACAACAATTACCCTACAGGCTGTTATAAACTAGACATTATACGGCGAAGCTATCCAGTCTCGTAGTATGGCTTCATCACGTTCAGATAAATAAGCAAAATCACCCGTAATATCGTGATAGACAGCTTCGCCATTATACGGTGAAACCAGCTTACCTTTAACCATATAGAAAAACCAGGCAAAGGAGTAACCGGCCTGACGGTCAAAACGCGTTAATAAGTTATTTAAAGTACTACCCTGCTTGCCTACCATATCTTCTAAATGGGGTAATTGCCCTGTCTGAAGATTAATGATCTCAGCATTAATAATTTGCTCTCGATATCTCCCTGTATGCTGATAAGGACGAATAATCCAGTCTTGCGAAAAGAGTGTTTTTGCTGCGCTACTACGATTCCAGTCGTCCATAAAACGCTGTACCGGATGCTCCAATGCATGGTGTTGACTAAGCGTCTGCATAAAGATTTTTATATCCGTCTTACGCCGATATTGATAACGCGAATGCCCAAGACTATAGCGATCAATAGTCGCAGGCGTTAACGGATCAATAATATCTTCCAGGTCTTCCGGCAATACCTCTTCATTGACTAATAATCGATCTACTACTTCGAGCGTCTTATCTATTTCCAGGAGAATAAAATCTTCTGCTAACGCACCGGTTTCAATAACAAAGTATAACGTTTTTCCCGTTTGGCGAGTGGCCAAATATTCCTGCTCCAGGACATGATCAATCAGTGTTTGAAAATTCTGCCCACATTCAAGAAAGGTGCGCTCTACCCACTCAATTAAATCTTTGGCAATACGATTGCCATTACTATCAACAACACCACCAATTCTGTACCATTCATCACCTGTTCTGGCTAAACGCACAGTATGCTCAGGGATCAAAGCCTGTATTTTAGCTAATAAAGATAAATCATCTTTGCCAGGAATGAGCTTTTTGCATAATTCACTGACTTTTTGACCACTTAATTCGACGGCTTGCTTAGTCATCTTTAATATCCTAATTCGTTTTATTTAACCTTTGTTCGGCAAGGTTACGTATATCAGGTTCAGCATCCACTAAAAGGATATCCAATGCATATATGGGTACATGCCTGGCTGCAGTATAGCGCACCATCCAGTCCTCATCATTTAGAAACTCGATGGCTTCATCATCAGCAATTCTTTCCGCAATAATTCGCCTTACTTCAGGGTCTTTGTCATGTTTCATCAACCCTAAGCTGACTTCCGGCAAACGCGCTGCTACGGCTTTTCGAACCTGTAAATCGTCATCGGTAATAAAACGGAATAAACGTCCGGGCGGCAATCGCTTTGCGACGGTCAAGCGCACGATATAATCAACATCATTCGCCAATAGTTCCAGTTTTTCCGGATTAATTCGATCCGCAACAGTCATTCTCACCTCACGATCGGGATCATCAATAAATTGACTCAGCTGGTGCACAGGTAAACGAAAGGCCACGGCACGCCTGACTACTTCATCTTCATCATTCATGACCGCCGATAAAGTTGCCAGGGGCGAATAGCGTACGGCTATAGCTCTTCTTTCCCAAAAAGGATCGTGTAAATACTGTGGAGCATACTGTGGATTGATACGAAAAAATCGGTCAATCTGCCGACCGCTTGCAACAGTCAAACAGGTATCGCCAGGCATACATCTTCCGGTAAGCAATGTTTTAGATCGAAAAGGACACAAACTACAATCGGCAATGGGTGTATTTGAAGAAGATTTACTCATCAACAATACTCAATCAGAATATATTTCTGCGACGACTACACCTGTAGCGCTTTCAAAATTGTTCGTTAGGCACATACAATGATCATGACCATCGATAAGATAAAGATTAAAGTGCTCATGCTCTAAAACGGGATCATTATTAGGAATATCATCATCACTACAATACGTAAAATGTACTGGAGAATATTCGCTGCGCAGTAATGTAATAATACTTTCATCAATACCAGTAGCTATTATTTTTTGCGAGATTTGAGCGAGTGTTTCTTGACTGATCATAGCGTTTTTTCCTCTAGCGCATGGATTAAAGGATCCTTAACCACACCCATGGCTTTTGCTAACCAGGGCGGCGGGGATGTTAACAAAACAAATTGTAATTGCTCAAGTATGTCAGTGATAACTGCCATACTATTTACTTTCAATGGATGTACACCATGTTTAATGACTTTAGCTGCCGCTAATCCGCCAATGGATGAACAATATAGCACCTGACAATCCTGAACCAGTTCGGCGCGATAGTGATTTTTCTGTATTGCTTTTTTTGCAGTAGGTGTATCAGTCACTCGAATCTGAATGAGCTGTTGTTTCAAGGCTGAAACCTGATAGATATAAACTTGCTCGCAAATAGTGAATGCACTGTCAATATGAACACCATCTTCACTCACAATAGCAACACGTATTGAATTAGGCAAGTCACCGTCATGATAAGGTTTTATTGGCGGTCTACAAATTTCCGGAAGATCAGTTTTTTCAACTGAGTGCAAATAGGCTAATGAGTTTCTTAGCAGATCTAAATTGTAAGATTTATGCAATAGCTTACTCAGCGCACCCTGATAACTTTTAAGCGTAAGTGACTTAAGTTTTTGTTCCGTTATAGGAAGCTTGAGACTATTAACTAAAGCATTAATCAGTTGTTTAGGTTTAATATCGGGCAAAGCTCTTGCAGCTAGCCCGATACTCAAAGCCAATTCTCGCGACAAAACTGACTGGTTCATAAAAACTACTCTATTAAAGGCAAAATACAATTAACAATAGGACACATACGTACACATTCAGGAACATCATATCCGGTGTCTTGACACTCATTGCAGGTTTGCTTGTTAATTTCAAAAACAATAGCCCCTTCTTTAATTGATCGAGTAGGACATACTGGTTCGCAGTCACCGCAGGATATACATTCAGCTTGCTCAATATATAAGGCCATCAGCCTCCTCCATTAGTTGTATGATGCAGTAATCACACTTAATAATTTAAGCAAGTCCAAATTCCGGCTTGATTGACTCAACCCATTTAGTCAACCTTTCTTCGTGCATATCTCTCTGATTTTCCTGATCTAATACAAGACCATAAAATTCATCATCATCATTAATTGCACGAGAACTTTGGTATTCATATCCTTCTGTAGACCATGCACCCACAAATTTGGCACCACTGTCTTCAAGTTCTTCATAAAGAATGCCTAAAGCATCAACAAAATTATCCGGATAGCCCACTTGATCACCCAAACCATAAAGAGCAATGGTTTTACCCGTTAAATCTTCACTACTTAGATCAGGTAAAAACTCTTCCCAGCTCTCAGATTCTGCACCCGCGGTCAACCCAGGTAATTCACCATCACCTAATGTTGGCAAACCTAAAATCAGAAAATCATATTCAAGCATTTCAGTTAAATTTGCGCGATTTATGTTGAGCGGTTTAGCCGCTTCATCGCCTATTTTCTTAGCAATTTCTTTTGCTATTTTACGTGTATTTCCAGTATCAGTTCCGAAGAAAATTCCAATTTTGGCCATTGTATTACTCCTGAAATATATTAAGGTATAAGCTTGATTTTTATACTAGTCTGTTTAATCTACACGCTTAGCGCGTAACGTAATTGGAATCTTTGGCGGAGGACTCATGGGCTCGAAATAATAGCGAGAATCATCGCCTAAAACCACTTCCCCGCCCCATTTATCGGGTGTATCAAACTCAATTGACTCAACCGTTTCTTCTAAATCTTTTTTTGCAACATAGAAAAGTAGTTTCCCATCTTCTCTCATTCTCAGCATAATACTGGGCATAAACACTCTCCAAAAAATGGGGGCCGATGAATTCTAATCCGATAACTAAAATCCACCGACCGTACTCTGACTTAACGTATCAGGTCGTAGTTATAATCTGTCGTACCCATACCTATTGTTTCTTTATCCAATTGCTCTAGTACTGCATTCACCAGCGTCGTCAGGATGTACATACCACCTTCATATCCCAACGTGGTCATACGGTGTAAATGATGCCGATCAAAAATCGGGAAACCAATACGGATTAATGGCACGTGGAACTCTTCACCTTTATGCTGCGTATCTCGCTCAATAAATTTACCGTAGGAGTTTCCAATCATAAAGTCTGGTTTATTGGTGAAGACTAAAGAACGGAAATGCCATAAATCTTTACCTATATGCACTTGAGTGTTTTGTCCATAAGGTGAATCTGCCAGGATTTTTTCTATCGCTTTTCTCCAGCGTTTATTCGCATGATTACATAAAACATCGGTGGGCTCTGCACCTAATTCCAACAGGAATTTAGTCATACCTAATACATAGTCAGCATCACCATAAAGCGCGAATTTTTTACCATGTAACCAGGCATGTGAATCGGTGATCATGTCCATAAAACGACCACGCTCAACTTCCAAAGATTTTGGAATAGGCTTGCCCGTTAATTCAGAAACCGTCATGAGAAAATCATCAGTCCACTCTAATCCCATGGGAATATTGATAGGCGTTGCCGGCTGATGCAGCATGGTTTTGACGTATTTTCTCGTTTTGTCCGATTGCCATGGCTGCAGTAATAAAGTATCAATCGCGTTAGGCGCATCTTTTACTTCATCCATAGTCGTGCCACCGGCGTACATGCGGAACTGACCATCAGCGGGTGTATCTAAAACCTCAGTCGGATCACTTAGCAGCGTGTAATCGACACCCATTTCTTTCATCATGCGGTGCATAACGCGGAAGTTACCTAAATAGGTTTCAAAACCCGGTACGATATTAATTTTACCGTTCGAACCTACGACTTTATCTTCCATATAGTTGCGGGTAAAGTAGTTCAGGATACCCTCAAACATATTATCCCAACCTGTCGTATGACTACCCACGAAACTAGGGGTATGCGCAAAAGGTGTAGGATATTCCTGTTCGACATAGCCATCTTTTTTAGCATTATTGATGAAAGCATTTAAATCATCACCAATAACTTCTGCCATACACGTGGTTGATACCGCAATCATGTCAGGCTTGTACAATGCTTTAGCATTTTCAAGACCATCCATCATATTTTTCTGACCCCCAAAAACCGCTGCATCTTCGGTCATGGAATCAGAAACACAAGAAATGGGTTCTTTAAAATGGCGGTTAAAGTAAGTACGGAAATAAGCGACACAACCTTGTGAACCATGTACATAAGGCATGGTTTTTTCAAACCCTAAGGCACAAAGTACCGCACCTAATGGTTGACAAGCTTTAGCCGGGTTGACCGTTAAAGCTTCACGATTAAAGTTAACTTCTTGATATTCTTTTGTCGTTGTCCATTGAAAAACTTCATCAATTTTTTCCGTTGGATGCTTTTCTTCGTAAGTATCCTGTTTATTTTTCAAGTTGGCCTTGTATTCATCATTTCTGAATAAAGGATAACTGGCTTTAATATTTTCTACATCTTGGCTCATGATAGACTCCTACGTGCCACTAATCTGTGGACTACGTTCTAAAGACTGTTAGGGTACGCTACGTACCGACTGTAACTGTTTTCGTGAACGATAAGGTACGCAATGCGTACCCTACTTTCATGAAAATCAGGCGCTGGCTGCAATCACTGCTTCATCACTAGCCGCTTTTTTATGCCAAGGCGCTATAACATTGCTCCAGCATGGGTTATTAATGGTCATATCCATATCACGGGCAAAGATAGCAAAACCATCATAACCATGGTAAGGACCTGAATAATCCCAGGAGTGCATTTGACGGAATGGCACACCCATTTTTTGGAAGATGTATTTTTCTTTAACACCAGAACCCACCAAATCAGGCTGCACTTTCTTAACGAATTCTTCAAACTCAAAACCTGTTACATCGTCATATAAAAGCGTAGCATTACCCATTTCTTTAATAGTACGATCGTAATCATCACCATGACCAAACTCATAACCTGTTCCAACTACTTCCATGCCAAGGTCTTCATAAGCACCGATCACATGACGAGGGCGTAGTCCACCGATATACAACATCACACGTTTGCCTTGTAAACGTGGTTTGTATTTAGCGATAACGGCTTCATACTCAGACTCATAACGCTTAATGACTTTTTCAGCACCTTCTTTGATGGTGTCATCAAAGTGCGCTGCAATTGCACGTAATGATTCAGCAATTTTAGTTGGACCAAAAAAGTTATATTCAATCCAGGGAATGTTGTATTTTTCTTCCATATGACGCGCGATGTAGTTCATCGAACGATAACAATGGATCAGGTTCAATTTAACCTTAGGTGTTTTTTCAATTTCAGCAATGGTACCGTCACCAGACCATTGTGCGACCACACGTAGTCCCATTTCTTCTAAAATGGTACGCGAAGCCCATGCATCACCACCAATATTGTAATCGCCAATAACAGCGATATCGTAAGGTGTCGTTGCAAAGCTTTCATCACCATCTCGGTTTTCTAAAACCCAGTCACGAATTGCATCATTAGCAATATGGTGACCAAGTGATTGTGATACCCCACGGAAACCTTCACAACGGACTGGAACAACCGTTTTACCGTGCTCTTTTTTCTTTTGTTTGGCAACCGCTTCAATATCATCACCAATCAAACCGATTGGGCATTCTGATTGAATAGAAATACCCTTGTTTAAAGGGAATAAAACTTCAATCTCATCGATTAATTTAGCAAGTTTTTTATCGCCACCGAAAACAATATCTTTCTCCTGAAAGTCAGAAGTAAAGTTCATTGTTCCGAACGTATTCACCCCGGTTGTCCCTACGTAGTAGTTACGACGACCTGCACGAGAATACTGACCACAACCCACCGGACCATGAGAGATATGAATCATATCTTTAATAGGTCCCCAAACAACCCCTTTGGATCCCGCATACGCACAACCACGAATGGTCATAACGCCAGGTAGAGATTTACGGTTGGAAGTAATACATTTATTTGATTTCTCAAGACTTTGATCATTGACGGCTAAATGTTTAGCACGATCTTTTTTCGCTTTCTCAGGATAAACTTCCAATACTTCCTGAATCAGCGCTTCTGTTTCTTCTTTTGTTAAAGCAGACATAATGTTCTCCTATTGCCGCGGGTAATCTCCCGACTAGCTTTTTAAGGATGCGAAGGGCAAGGACAATGCCCCCACCCTTCTGGTTACAGCCTAATTAAAATTAAGCTTCCGCAGCCGCAGTTAAACCTACGATAGACTCATCTTCTTCGTCCATTAAACCGAAGTTCATTAACAAGTCTTCTAATTCATCCATAGTAATAGGCGTAGGAATTCTGAAGTCAGTGTTGTTGATGATTTTATTAGCTAAAGCACGATACTCATCTGCTTGATTTGCAGTCGTATCATATTCAATAACCGTCATACGACGAATTTCAGCACGCTGCACGATATTGTCACGCGGTACGAAATGAATCATAGTGGTATTCATTTTGCTTGCTAATTCCATGATCAATTCATCTTCACGCGCTGTATTACGTGAGTTACAAATCAAACCCGCTAAACGAACACTACCTGAGGTCGCATATTTCACGATACCTTTAGCAATATTGTTCGCCGCATACATCGCCATCATTTCGCCTGAACAAACAATATAAATCTCTTGCGCCTTGTTTTCACGGATTGGCATGGCAAAACCACCACAAACAACGTCACCAAGAACATCATAAAATACAAAATCAAGTTCATCATCATAAGCGCCTTCCTCTTCAAGAAAGTTAATAGCAGTGATAACACCACGACCCGCACAACCAACGCCTGGCTCAGGACCACCTGATTCAACACATTTGATGCCGCCGTAACCCGCTTTCAATACATCTTCTAATTCTAAATCTTCAACACTACCCGCTTCAGCAGCCAAACTCATAATAGTAGTTTGGGCTTTTGAATGTAAAATTAAACGTGTAGAATCCGCTTTAGGATCGCAACCAACAATCATTACTTTTTTACCTTGTTCAGCAATCGCTGCAACCAGGTTTTGAGTTGTTGTTGATTTACCTATACCACCTTTACCGTATATTGCACATTGACGTAACGCCATGGTCTTCTCCTGTTGTAATGACTTCAAGTTAACACACAAGAGTTAATGCAACCACTGTGCCAATCTATGAAAAAACATATAAGCAATTGAATAATAAGTATTTATTTTATTCATGAGATGTTAAATAGTCTATTTTTAATGGAGGCATAACAAACATTTTGTGAGTTTTCTTGTAAGCTTATTAACAGTAGGGTTATGTATAAGACATATAAGCACTACATTTTCTTCGTGTCTTATATTAAGTATATAGCACCCAATTTTGCCTATGCTTTCGCTGCAAGCGACTCAAAATCCTCTATATTGTTAGATTGTGCTAAACATGACAAAAAATACTGGCTATTTTTTCGTTTAACACATACCTGTTCTTTCAAGACATCGAAAATATAGTTCCTATAAAATAAAGACTTACTTCTCACTTGGTAATATCCATAATTTAATTACGTACATTGGATTGATACTTGCTTCACTCTTTTATTATTACCTTAATATATGGAGTATTTATGTCTTCCAATGTGATTGAAGAAATTCTTAGCGGTCTATATGACAACAAAGTTGTTCCTTATCTTGGACCAGGTGTTTTATTTGATGCCGTTAACAAGGCTACTGGCAAACCAATGCCGGCGGATAGCGAAAGCCTGATTTATGCAATGAATGATGGCAAGCCTATGGCACCCAAGCTGATGTATGAATTCCCGCGTGCCGCGATGAATAAAGAATTAAAAAAAGGGCGTAATTTTCTTGGCCAATTTTTTAATAGAACGTATGCAGAGACCGAATGGACTCGTGCCGCTATACATGACTGGCTTGCAGAATGGAAGCCTAATTATATTATCGACATCAATCGCGATACTCAACTACAACAAAGCTACGCAAAGGAAGAGCATCTGCTGATTTGTGGCATAGCAAGAGTCTCTACCGGTTTTCGTTTTAAACTTTATTTTTATGATGGTCAAAGTTATTTCGAAACCCCTCAGGAGCAAGTTAATCCAAAGCTACCCATTTTATTTAAACCGATGGGCACGCCTCTGCCAGACGCTAACTACATAGCTTCCGATGCTGATTATGTGGATTACATTACCGAATTAATGGGTGGTTTTGCGATTCCTGATTTTCTTAAGGAATATCGCAAAGGAAAACAATACCTATTACTCGGTATGCCGCTAAATCGTGATTCTGAGCGTATGGTCATGAGTGATATTACTTATGGAGCAATGGAATCTAAAAGAGGCTGGGTACTCAATAAATCGCCAACGCCTAAAGAAGTGCGTTACTGTGCGAAAATTGGCCTGGAAATTATTGATATGGATGTCAAAGAATTTCTTGAATGCGTGAGCTATGCTAAAGAACTTGAACCAAGTGCTTAATGCTTCCGTTATAGTCTCGTGTAACCTGAGTTCGGGATAAGAAATCCAGATAGTTTGTAGTGTAGGATGGGCGGAGCAAAACGCAAAGCCATCAACGATAGGCGCGGTGTTTATTCAATTGTCAAATTGGCACTTTGTTTGATGTTTTTTTGCGATAAAAGCAGCGTCGGGACGTGCGGCCCACCCTACTTCCAATATTAAACATCGCCGCTGTTTTTTATCCTGAACTGAGGTGAGCGCATACCTTTGTGCCTCTCTAAAAATAGGCAATAGATACCCTACTCTGATATTGCAATCTTTAAAAACCCTATATTTGTTAAGTTATATTACATGAGCCAAAAATGATCTATACTTATTATTCACCTAAGGCTAATCTAATTAACCCATGCCGAATATCACTCAATATGGACATAGTACTAATTTAATTGGCTTATCGCCTGCCTATATTGCTAGTCTGGCTTTTAATGACCAGCCTGAGTCATTACATATTGCAGGTACTCGGGAAGCCGCCACCGGTTTATTTGAAAAATTAAGCACGCAAACCACCCTCTTAGCCTGTGGCCATCTCTTTCAAGATTATATGTGTGTCGTCTTTGGCTTTGAAACCGAACAGAGATTACACAACGATTCTTCAGGGAGACGGCGCTATAAAAGCAGCTATCTCACACTTATTCAGGATTGGGGCCTGGATTCAAACAATGCCCAGGGTGCAGTATTTAAAGGCTGGGTAGAAAGTCGATTTGGCCTGTTCCCCACTTATCATAAAGAAAATATAGCCAGTTTTATCGGTAAAACCTGGGCGTCCTATATTGAAGAAAAAATGAATTGCCGCTATCACAATAACTGCATCTATATGCAACTTGACCTGCTCTACGAATTTTGTCAGTGGATCATTGAACACTTTCAATTTCCCGCGGAAAAATATAAAACCCTCTACCGCGGAGTTAATTCCTTAGATGAGTATGTCTTAATTAATATTGATGGCACGCCGCATAAAACCTTCCGGTTCAACAACATCTCTTCTTTTACCGATAAGCACAGCATTGCCTCCGAATTTGGTGCTTATATACTTGAAGTAGAAGTGCCCATGGTTAAACTGGTTTTTTTTAATGAACTGCTGCCTCGCCATGCCTTGCATGGTGAAGCTGAATATCTGGTGATTGGCGGTGATTACCGGGTAAAAATAACACGTTAAGGCATAAAAATGACAACAGAACCCTATTTAAACCATGCATTATCTGCCTATCTGGGATTTGCCTGTGGTGATGCCCTGGGTGCTACGGTGGAATTTATGTCACCCAAGCGTATTCAAAAACACTACGGAGTACACAAGGATATTATCGGCGGGGGCTGGCTTGGCCTTGAAGCAGGTCAAGTGACCGATGATACGCAGATGTCACTGGCTCTCGGACAGGCACTTATTGAGCATCAAGGCTGGAATATTGCAGCGGTTGCAGATAACTTCGTCGCCTGGCTGGACTCTGATCCACCCGATATTGGCGATACCTGCCAACGCGGTATTCTACGTTATCGTGACCAAGGGGAATTATTTGGCTCAATAAGAGTCGATGATGCCGGCAACGGTGCCTGTATGCGTAATCTACCCGTTGCACTGGCAACATTGAATAGCCCATATTATTTTACCGAGTGGAGCTTGCAACAAAACCATATCACCCATAATAACCCTTTATCTGATGCCGCTACTTTGTCTTTAGGACGCATGGTGCAACACCTGGTTAAAGGCGGTAATCTCTCGGACTGTCAGCAAGAGGCAGCTAAACTCATCTGGCAATATCCTGAATTTGGCTACACCCCCTACCCGGGTAGGGCTTCTGCCTACATTGTGCATACGCTGCAAACGGTTTTACATTATTTTTTCACGACTGATAATTTTGAAGACTGCCTGATAGCGACGGTGAATCAAGGGGATGATGCGGATACCACAGGCGCATTGGTAGGTATGCTTGCCGGTGCCAGATATGGATTAGCATCAATACCGCAACGCTGGCTAGAACGACTGAATAAAAATGTTAGTGAACAAATACATATACAAAGTAAAAAGCTATTACAACTATCCAAAACATTTGAGCCAGGTGGCCCGAACAGCTAGATTGCACCTAGCTACCTTTCCCGATCGATTTGTAGTGGTCAACTATCTCTCGATTTGGCTAGAGCTTCCTTCAGATTCCACATTGGCTCCCAATAACTAGCAAAAAGAGCAAAAAGGGGTCGTAGCTGTTTACAGAAAATAATTTACAGCCTCTTTACTGAGAAAATTCAACGGTAGCTATGGGGCCAGACTGTGTGAAAACTCAAAACCGTCTAGAAAAACAGGCATGTTGTCATCCGACCTTAGCAGGAATCCTGAATCATGGACCAAACACGAAGTATAGAACTGAACTGATAATACAGACAATCCGGCTATTTTTTTAGTCGTCCAGAAACTTGATACACTTTATATTCAACACGTTTTGCAGTTTGCTGGAGTAAATCAGGGGCAGATTCGAAAACACTTTCAACACAGACTAATTCAATATCAAAATTTTCCGAATATAAGTTATTAATTTCTTCATCTACACCTAATGCCTGACTCAAAGTTTGATTTTCTTCTGCATCCTCCGTCGTCAGTAAAAAAATGATGGCAGTTTCTGGTACGATTAATCTTAACTGGACAATATAACGTTGGCGAATATCTTCGGGTAAAGCAGTCAGTGCTGCTAGATCATAAACAGCATCAAATACGCCTAATTCCAGCGGGGTCAGAGAGAAATAATCACCGCATAAAATACTGAGTTTGCCATGTTTCCAGAGCGTGAATTTACCTACTCGCTGTTTAACAGGTTTCAAGTGATTCTCCAGAAAGAAAGCACGCACGGCAACGGGGCTTAATTCGACACCTATCACTTCATGCCCTTGCTCAAGCAACCAGAGCATATCTAAACTTTTCCCGCAAAGAGGGACAAAGACCCGACTTCCAGGAGCCAGGCCAAGACCAGGCCAAAATTTGCTGAGCAGTGGATTAAGTGCCAATTGATGGAAATCATTACGCTGATCGCGCCAGAATTGTAACCAAAGTGAGTTATCATGGCTGATATTAATAACTTCCTTGGTTTTGGAGATACGCATAGCAAAGTTTCTCATAAAGGTTGTGCGTTACAGTGTTCTGTTCGAACCAGCACAAAGCTTCATGAGAAGAAAAATGCAACCCGAAAAGGTAGGAATATTAACAGGCCGACGTAAAATCTCGACTTTTAACAGGAGTAGCCTGATAGAGGGTGCTAGATTTGCGATTGTAAATAATTGTGTATACCTACTTTGTCAATAAGCTCCAACTGGGTTTCCAGCCAGTCAATATGTTCTTCTTCACTGTCTAAAATATGCTGAAAAGTGTCCCGACTTATAAAATCGCTGACACTTTCGCAATAGGCAATTGCTTCTCTCAATAAGGGAACAGCAATATATTCCAGTTTTAAATCACAGCTCAGCATTTCCTGAGGATGTTCACCAATCAATATCCTGCCTATATTCTGTAAATTAGGCAATCCTTCCAAAAAGAGAATACGCTCAATAAGTTGATCAGCATGTTTCATCTCATCAATTGATTCGTGATACTCTTTTTCATTCAACTTGTTAAAACCCCAGTTTTTATACATGCGTGCATGAAGAAAATACTGATTAATAGCCGTTAGTTCATTTTCTAGCGCCTGATTCAAATAGCTTATAACTTTCTCATCGCCTTTCATAGTAATCACCTGTGAAATTTATTAAATGGTCGTTTCATTCGATGCGTTCATCAATTTTTGACTGTGATGACAGTGTAGTAACTGATGAACGTCTTTATTACATTTACCACAATCTCTCCCGACACCGAAACATTGAATTAACTGTTTTCGGGTGCACAACCCTTGACTAATCGCGGTTTCCAGTTGCTGATCTGTAACCGCTTTACAGATACATATATACATAAGTTAGTCAGATTCGGAGTTTCTGCGCTCAACAAGCGCGGGATCAACTGTAATCTTGCGATAAATTTCAATACGATCTCCCTCCCGAATTTTGGCATTGAGCTTGGCCAATTTACCAAAAATACCTACTTTTTGGGTACTCAAATCAATTTCCGGATATTGTTGTAAAATGCCAGAAAGTTCAATAGCTTTTTCAATATCGCTGTCATCAGGCACTTCCAGTCGCATCCACAATTGTCTATCGGCTTCGGCATAACACACACCTACATTCATGTTTAGCTCCTTAACTTTTAACGACTGCTGCTTCAATTGTTGGGACAAGCACTACTCTATTAGCCATTTTTTTATCCAGCATGCGTTTACCTGCAATAATAAATCCCAGCATAATAAAGCCACCGGGCGGTAAAGCCATCAATAAAAATCCTTGATAATCAGAAACCAGAGTAAGCTCTAAAAAAGAAAAATTTTGACCTAATAATAGCGATGCATTTGCAAACAAGGTACCCGCTGAGGTCACTTCTCGCGTAGCACCTAAAATAACCAAAACCAAGGTAAAGCCCATGCCCATCATCAAGCCATCCCAAATGGAATGCAGTACTGGCTGACGTGAAGCGAATGATTCCGCTCTCCCAAGTATTGCGCAATTCGTCACGATTAATGGGATAAATAAACCTAATACTTTATGCATTTCATGCATCCAGGCATTCATACTCATATCAACTAAAGTCACCAGGGTTGCGATTAATAAGACAAAAACAGGAATGCGTACTTCAGGAGAAATCAATTTACGATTTAACGATACCACTGCATTTGAAGACACCAGCACCACTAAAGTCGCTATGCCCATGCCCAATCCATTAGTCGCAGTACCCGTTACAGCCAATAATGGACACAAGGCTAAATTCTGACTAAAAACGACATTATTATCCCAAATCCCATCGCGGCCTATTTTTCTAATTGTTGCAGAGAAAATACTCATAGCGTTTCCACAAGTTATGCGGCCAAAAGCTCGGCCTGATGCTGTTTAAAAAACTCTAGTCCTTGGTGTACTGCATTTACGATGGCTCTCGGCGTAATTGTCGCACCACTGAATTGATCAAACTTACCACCGTCTTTTTTCACCGCCCATTGATCAACACTTAAATTATCCAAAGAGTAGCCATTAAAATTCAAAATCCAACCGGATTTACTCACTTCAATCTTATCCCCCAGGCCTGGCGTTTCAGCATGCGAAATAACCCTGACACCCAATACATTACCCTCTTTATCGACACCCATAATGAGACTAATTGCACCAGAATATCCACCTAAAGCCTGTAAACGAAATGACACAGCACTCACTTTTCCATCCATACGCGCCATATAGACTGAGGTTTCATCTGCACCTAATTTATCGTCTTTAGAAGAAACAATAACAATATCTTCAAGCACGTTATTGTTATATATATTCGCAGGAATCACTTCAGCTAATGAAGCACGCAAATCTTCTTCCATACGCAATTTAATAACATCGCGCGTGTTATAGTCAGCAAATCCTAATAAAGCACTGGCCAATAAAGCAAAGCCTGCTAACAGTAAAGATTGATAGCTGATACGGGTTTTAAATTCCTCTAATTTACTCATTCTTTTAACTCCAGCGGCATACCCTTACGGTTCCTGCCGTAGATACGTGGCTTAATATAATGATCAATTAATGGCGTCATAGCATTCATTAACAACACTGCAAAACCCGCACCTTCAGGATAGGCACCCCAGGTACGAATAATAAAAATTAATAGTCCACAAGACACCCCAAACACTATCTGTCCTGCTGCTGAATTAGGTGAAGTCACATAATCAGTGGCTATAAAAAAAGCCGCACATATCAAAGCCCCTGAACTGATATGTATCCAGGGATTCAAATAATGTGCGGGGTCCCACCAGTGGAAAATCGCTGAAATAATCCACACAGAGAACAACATAGCACTCGGAATATGCCAACTAATAACACCTTTAAAAAATAACCAGAGACCACCTAGAGCCAGGAATATCGCAGATGTTTCTCCTAAACTTCCACGCATAAAGCCAAACCAGCTCGATTGTTCTGTATAAACACCCCTTAAGATCCCGGGTAGTAAGTGATTTTGTGAAAGCTCGGTTTTTACATGCCCTAATAGGGTCGCTCCTGTATAAGCGTCCATTTGCTGCAATCCCAAAAAAGTAATTTCTAAACCTTCTACAAAATTCGGAGCTTGCTCGGAGAAAAACGGGGTCACATTTGCCCAGGTGGTCATTTCAACAGGGAAAGAAATAAGTAAGGCAACCCTGGCCAACATGGCAGGATTAAATACATTTTGCCCTAAGCCACCGTAAACTTGCTTACCTAGAATAATGGCAATGCCTGAGCCGACCACGCCAATCCACCAGGGTGCCCAGGGCGGCAATGTCATAGCCACCAGACAGCCAGTCAATACGGCTGAGTAATCATATAAGACTCGCGGGGATTTTCCTGCTAAACGCAAGCAAAAATACTCAAATATCAAGGCCGATAAAAGCGTGATAACAACCAGGTTTAAGGCAGGCCAGCCAAATAAATAGATGCCAAAAGCTAGCGCAGGAATAATAGCGATAATCACCTGCAACATAATGCCTGAAACTTGATTATTTGTTTGGGTATGTGGTCCACTAACAGGTTTTATTTTCATACTTCTGCCGCCTCCCGTGCTGCTTTTTCAGCTTTAGCTCGCTTCCGTGCTTCTTTTTCAGCTTGACGTTGCGCAGCCTCCTCGGCCTGTTCTCGCTCTATTCTTTCCATGCGTGCATTGCGATCGTCCATTAATTTATTTGTTTGCTCCGTTTTATGCTGCGCCTGCTGACGAGCTACTAACTCACCCGTGGCATATTTGAAATAATGTACTAACGGAATATTTGAGGGGCACACATAAGAACAGGAACCACAACTGATACAATCTTTAAGACCAATGCTAACCGCCGCATCCAGCTGATTACTACGAATTCGATTGACCATATCCACGGGCAACAGGCCTGCAGGACAAGCCTGTATACAACTCGCACAACGAATACACGGTTGTTCTGTTCCTGATTTAATTTCATCAGCATTCAGTGCTAATACACCACTGCTTGCTTTCACTATAGGCAGATCACTATGCGGTAAGGCATCACCCATCATCGGTCCACCCATAACAATACGTGCAGTTTGTGCCGCATCAACCTGGCAAACTGCAAATAATTCTGAAATCAACGTACCTATAGGCACTTCAATATTTTTCGGTGCCATCGTTGCGCCACCACTGACAGTCACGATACGACTCACTAAAGGCTCACCTTTACGTATCGCTTTATGAATCGCGTAGGCCGTAGCAACATTATGCATCACCACTCCTACATCCGTTGCTCGAGATCCGGCGGGCACTTCTTTACCGGTAACATAGCGAATCATCTGTCTGTCCCAACCCATTGGGTAGCGAGTCGGCACGGTAATGACATAAATATGGTCATAAGGCTCACACGCCTTACGCATGATTTTAATCGCCTCAGGTTTATTGTCTTCAATCCCTATCTTGGCATGCCTTGCATTCATACCATGCAACATAATACGAATACCATCAATTATGTCATCAGCTCTTTCCTGCATAAGCCTGTCATCACAAGTAAGATAAGGTTCACACTCTCCACCATTAATTAAGAGTGTATGAATATTACTCTGTCTACCCAGATTTAATTTAACAGCGGCAGGAAACGTTGCTCCGCCCATTCCAACGATGCCAGCAGCACCGACGCGTAAAGAAATCTCCTCAGGGTCTAAGGCAAAGGGATCGCTCACACATTGACGCTCTCCCCAGGCATCTAAACCATCCGTTGCTAGCACAATCATGCGAATCGGCAAAGCCGATGGATGAGAGCCTGGATAAAAATTAATATCCGCAATAAGCCCGGAACTTGGCGCATGAACTGGCGCAGAAATCATACCTTGGCTATGCGCTAATAGCTGCCCCTTTAAAACCTTATCCCCTACTTTTACAACGGGTTCCGCTGCTTTACCAACATGTTGCTGCAAAGGAATATACAATTTTTTTGCCAGGGGAAAATCTGTTGCAATTGACACTTCAGAGGTTGAACTTTTACACTCTGCAGCATGAACCCCTCCCCTGATTCGAAGCTTATCCATCAAGCTGATCATGCCGCTGCCTCCCATTGTGGTTTTTCAGGTTTTTGCCAATGCCAGTTTTTTAAGGTCACTTCAACAGCGTGCATTTGCAGGCATTCGGTTGGACATACAGCTATACATTTTTTACAGCCTATACAGGCATCAGCAACAACTGCATGAATTTGTTTTGGTGCGCCGACAATCGCATCAGTAGGACAAACTTTAAAACAGCGCGTACATCCTGTACAAGTAGCCTCACTTACTTTTGCCACCAATAATTCAGGCTCTGCTAAGGCACTTAAATCAATATCCACTCCTAATATTCTGGCAAACTGTTCTGCCAAGGCACTGCCTCCCGGTGGACATAAAGTGACGGGTGCGTCTCCCTTGGCAACGGCCTCAGCAGCCGGTCTGCAACCGGGAAAGCCACATTGACCACACTGTGATCCAGGCATTAAAGCTTCAAGTTCATCAACGACAGGACTACTTTCAACTTTTAAGTAACGTGCCGCAAAGGCCAATAAAAGACCTAAACATAAACCTAATGAAGTCAAACTAATAATGGCAGAAATAACGTACATAGCTCTCCCTCGATTAATGATAAAGTCCGGCAAAACCCATAAATGCCAGCGAAAGAATACCAGCGGTTATAAACGCGATAGGTGTCCCTACAAAAGTTGCAGGGACCGTCATTAAAGCTAAGCGTTCACGTAGCCCTGCAAAAATTACCATGACAAGGGTAAAACCGAGTGCTGCACCAAAACCAAAAAAAAGGCTTTCAGCAAAGTTGTACTGTTCCTGTATATTCAGCAAGGCGACACCTAACACGGCACAGTTTGTGGTAATCAAGGGCAGGAAAATACCCAATACTTGATATAAAACCGGACTGGTTTTATGTATCACCATTTCTGTAAATTGAACAACAGCGGCAATTACCAAAATAAAGCCTAAAATCCTCAGGAAACCAATATTAAGTGGTATTAAAACCAAATGCTCCAGTAACCAGCTTGCAGCGGCTGCTAAAGTTAAGACAAACGTGGTTGCCAGCCCCATACCAAGCGCTGTATCAAGTTTGTTGGATACACCCATGAACGGGCATAATCCAAGGAATTTAACTAATACCACATTATTAACTAATGCAGTACCTAAAATAAGCAGAAAATAATCCGTCACGGTTCAACCTTAAAGTTACTATTTATTATGAATTCCATTCAGCATCAACCATGCCAAAATAGTCTCCCCTTCTAAATGCACCATAATTAAGCACTTTAAACCCATTGAAATACGCACATCTGTAGCAGTTGTATCATTTACGCCTCATTTATTCGGGTAATTGTAGCAAACACGACAATTTTTTTGGTAACATGATTACGCTTAACAGACTTTACAATATATACTTCGCTGGGTCACGAATACGGTTGTATAGCGAGTTAATTTTAGTCAAGAGCAAGACTTTGAAGCAGGCATATAGCGAGCTACGCAACTGTTTCAGCAATGCGGCTAGCGGCTAAAATCGTTCGCTAGAAAACCGCAAATGTGGCCGCGCGCAGTATATATAGTAGGAGTTCATTAAATTTTCTGCTCAACTTGATTTATGGCGTTTAAATTGCTTACCATTACATATTGTCTATGTTGAATATAGGTCAGTACTTGCCACTATTTTTGAATTCTGGTGTCACACACAACGAGGGCAGCAACTTATTATGAAAAATAAATCTCCTGAATATTTACAGCTTCATACCAAGATTCAAGACAATATCAATGATTTAAATCACGGTATGCAAATTCCTGAAGAAAACAAATCTCAGCACATGCGCAAGAATGCTCACAACAACAATGCATTACCAGCCTGGTTTTTTGAGGAAGCGGTTAAACAAGCCCCATTAGCCATATCAATTACTGATAAAAAAGCAAACATCGTGTACGCCAATGCGGCTTTTTGTCTGATTACGGGTTACAGCATTGATGAAGTTATAGGTAAAAATGAATCTATCCTCTCCAATAAATCCACACCTAGAGCGGTCTACCACGACCTATGGCGCACCATCAGTAGAAATAATATATGGCAGGGACAGCTGGTTAATCGCCACAAGAATGGCACCCCTTACCTGGCTGAACTGATGATCACGCCTATCCGGGACTCGCTAAAAAATGTGACCCATTATTTAGGCATGCATCGTGATGTAAGTCCATCATTCAAGATTGAAAAGAAACTACAAAATCAAAGACATTTTAGTGAATCGGTTATTAACGCATCGCCGATTGCCATGGCTGTTTTAAATAAAGACAACGCTGTCGTTTTAGATAATTTTCAATATAAAAAGCTATTAAGCAGCGTGAGTGATAAAGAGCCTGCTCACCTTTTTATGGAGCTTCTTTCTCATGAATTAGGCGATATCTGGGCTTATTTACATGACAACCCAGACGGCTTTAGCGATATAGAAATACGCATAGACAATACAACACTTCAGCCACTATGGTTTTCTTGTTCAGGAAGAATATTTCAAGAAAAAGAGACTGATCCAGAAAGTTTCTTTAATGAAAATCATAATGACTATTTATTGTTGAATTTGGCGAACATCACTAAACAGCGCCAAGCACAGGAGGCATTTCACTTTCAAACACTTAAAGCACTGACAGCGGAAGAAGAACAAATTCGAAGTATTCGTGAAACATTGCTGGGCGCTATTCACCAGGTAAGCCAGCCCTTGAATCAAATTCAGGCGGCCATCCAAATTATGGAGAATAAAGAAGGTCAGGAGCCACTCTTAAATTTACTAAAAGAATTAGGGCGCAGTGGACAAAATACATTGGCGACTCTAAATAATTGCGTTCCAAGCATAGTACCGACCACCGCTTCATCCATTAATTTAAATCAAATAACGCATGAAGTCTTAATGATGAGTAATCTTAACTTCCTGAGTAATGGCATCATTATTGAGTGGAATCCAAGTACTATATTACCTAATATTCTTGGCTCGGATAATAAGTTACGCACACTCTTTAAAATGCTCATAGATAATGCAACTAATGCTCTCACTCATAACACCAACCAAGAACGACTCATAAAAATAAACAGCTACTACAATAATAACCAAGTTATTGTCTCTATTGCTGACACAGGCCCAGGTATCGCTAAAGAAAACCAGGCAAAAATTTTTCTGCCTTTTTTTACGACCAAAAGCAATGGCAGTATGCAAGCAGGTATGGGCTTGGTTGTCGCCAAGGAGATAGCGCATCAATTTAATGGCACATTAACTCTTGATACTGACTATACTGAAGGTTGTCGTTTTATCGTCAGTTTTCCTGAACTCAAGCATGATAACGAAAGTGGAGCTACAGGATGACGAGTAGAAGCGAGTTAGTTGAACATGAGCTTGAAATACTTTACTTAGTGAGTAATGTTCTAAACAGCTCGGTTGACTTACATAGCAAATTAAATAATATTCTGGAAATTCTGCATGTAGATTTTCACATGTTATCCGGAATGATTACTTTACGTACCACTGAAAATGACAGCCTGAGTATCTGTGAAGTCTATTCCACAGATGTGGATAAGTCAGTACGCTATCAAATTGGCGAAGGACTCGTTGGCGCAATTCTTGATGCAGGAAGTACCATTGTCGTTGAAAGACTTGCTGACGAACCACGTTTCATTAGTCGTCTAGGTTTATATAATTCAGAATTATCATTTATTGGAGCACCTATTTTAGTAGATAAAACTGAAGTCGTCGGTGTGTTAACCATTCAACCGCACAATAAAGAATTTTTAGGGGAAAAGGCACGTTTCTTAGAGATGGTGGCCAACTTGATTGCCCAAAGTGTCAAAACCTTGCATATTAATGAAAGGAAACAGCAAGACTTACTTGATGAAAGAGATAACCTAAGACAAGCACTCGTTAAAAATTACCGCTTTGAAAATATTATTGGCCATTCCGAGCCGATGCTAAAAGTGTTCGATATCATTCGTCAAGTATCCAAATGGAATACCACCGTTCTTATCCGCGGAGAATCAGGTACAGGTAAAGAAGTGGTTGCAAACTCAATACATTTTAACTCTAGTTGCAGCCAGGGCACCTTCGTAAAGTTAAATTGTGCGGCCCTGCCTGATAATCTGCTTGAATCAGAACTATTTGGCCATGAAAAAGGCGCATTCACAGGTGCTATAAACCAACGTAAGGGTCGGTTTGAGCTGGCCGATAACGGCACCATCTTTCTTGACGAAATTGGCGAGATCTCCGCCTCATTTCAAGCAAAATTATTACGCATTCTCCAGGAAGGAGAGTTTGAACGAGTGGGCGGTACAAAAACCATCACAGTGAACGTTAGAATTGTAGCCGCCACTAATCGTAATTTAGAGCAAGATGTTGCCGATGGGTTGTTTCGCGAAGATTTGTATTACCGTCTGAATGTCATGCCTATTAATATGCCAGCACTAAGAGACAGGCTGGAAGACATTCCAGATTTAGCAGACTTCCTGCTTAAGCGCCTCTCCAAACAACAAGGCGGACGTCCACTTGTGCTAAAAGAAAGTGCGCTACGCATATACATGAAATACAGTTGGCCAGGGAATGTCAGGGAGCTTGAAAACCGCTTAGAACGCGCAGCCATTATGAGTAATAATGGCGTCATTGATCGCGATGTCGTTATCAGCACTGGCCTGGACGATGGCTCAGTTATGAGCCCTACACCGCAACACACCATTAAAGTTGATTTTCATGATGAAAATCTTGATGAAAGAGAAAAAGTGATTGCAGCACTGGAACAAACTGGCTGGGTACAAGCCAAAGCAGCCCGGCTGCTTAATATGACCCCAAGGCAAATTGCATATCGAATACAAACCTTAGAGATTAATGTCAAACAAATGTAATCGCTCCATAAGGCATGGTTGCTTAAGATAGGGCTATTGTACTTACGGGTTGCTGTACTCATCTAAATATCCAACATACCTTTATTAAGAATAAAATCCACTATTTGATCCAGGCCTTGGCCTGTTTTTAAATTACTAAACACAAAAGGCCGCGCGCCGCGCATTTTTTTAGCATCGCAATCCATCACTTCCAGCGATGCACCGACAAAAGGTGCTAAATCGATTTTATTGATAACGAGCAAATCAGACCGGGTAATGCCCGGTCCGCCTTTACGCGGAATTTTATCGCCTGCCGAGACATCAATAACATAAATAGTTAAATCGGCCAGCTCTGGGCTAAACGTCGCACTTAAATTATCACCCCCACTTTCCACCAGAACAAAATCCAGATTGCCAAAACGCTCGCATAATTCTTCAACAGCCGCTAAATTCATTGACGCATCTTCGCGTATCGCTGTGTGCGGGCAGCCGCCCGTTTCCACGCCTAAAATACGCTCTTTGGGCAAGGCTTGACTACGAATTAAAAATTCTTGATCTTCCCGCGTGTAAATATCATTAGTCACTACCGCCATTTGATAATCCTGGCTCATCGCTTTACATAAAGCTTCTACTAATGCCGTCTTACCTGAACCAACGGGGCCACCCACTCCAATTCTTAACACTTGTTTTGCTGTCATTTATAAACTCTCAAGAACGAAATAATCGTGAATATTGCATTTCATGTCGACTACTGGCTAAAGCCAATCCAAACACACTACCACCAATATCATCATCACTTAGTTGTAGGCTTTGCTCTAAAAGGTCAGGGATTTTGGCCGCCAAATCATGCAACAGGCGTTGCCCTGCCACCTGTCCCAAGGGCACCAATTTCACTGCACATAATACTTGATTTTCCAACCAGCCCCATAAATAGCCAGCCAATGCCGCACGTTTAGGAATACCCCAACTGACCGCAGCCAAAGCAAACATCGTGGGTAAAGTCGTAATAGGTTGACGGATCCAGGGCTGAGCAAGATCTAGCTGCATATCGGTTAATAATCTGGCTAAGGCTTGTCCTGTCTGCCTGTCTTCTTCTCGAAGCTCAAAAGTTTCACGACAGGCAAGTAAGGTCATGCTCCATTGCTCCACTAATTCAAGATCGTTTACCTGCCAGGCATCATATAAACGCGCCGCCACAGGAATATCTACCTGTACCAAACACTGCTCCAGCAATCCTGCAATCCATTCACCTGCTTGTTGCGCATTATTGACCCAGGACTCCTCTACAGCGCTTTCAAAACCTTGCGAATAACTGTATACCCCAATCGGTAAACCCGGACTGACCAATTGTAGTAAACGCAGCAATGCTAAATCAGTGTCCATGCCCGTGACCATGATAAGCACCCGCCTCTGGCTCAAAGGGCAAGATATCCTGTGTTATGTCAAACCCTAAACCTTCAAGCATATGATCCAGGACATGATCACTAAGATAACGCAATTCACCCCTGAGAATTTGCACCGAAATATGCCGATTACCCAGATGATAACAAGCCCGCGCGAGCTGTAAAGGATCATCACAGCGCATCACTGAAACAGGCTCTGGTGCGGCATTTATAAGCACTTTAAATTCATCAATACCCGTTAACACCATGCCTGAACGTAATATTTTTCCACGCTCTAAAAATAGCGCAACTTGTTCCCCCTTATCCGTTACTGCCGATAACCGGCTTTTTTGGCGCAACTCAAAAGGCAAGGTTAAAACATCGTCGGCTACCGTTGCAGAAGGTGCCCAACCGGTTAGTTTAAAGACCATTAGAATAAGAAATAGCGTTGAGCGAAAGGCAGAACTGTTGCCGGTTCACAGGTTAATAAGACACCATCAGCGCGCACAGTGTAGGTTTGTGCATCCACTTCGATGTTTGGCTGATAACCATTATGAATTAAATCCTTTTTACCAATCGTACGCGTACCAGACACGGCACCAATTTTTGAGCACAAACCTAATTGCGCTGGCAGGCCATTTTCGACAGCAACTTGCGATAAAAACAACATGGACGTGGCATGGCAGGCAGCACCAAAGGCACCAAACATAGGCCGGTAATGTACCGGTTGCGGGGTGGGAATTGAGGCGTTTGGATCACCCATCGGAGCAGCTGCGATCATACCGCCTTTTAATATCAAGTCAGGTTTAACGCCAAAAAAAGCAGGATTCCATAAAACCAAATCGGCTATTTTACCTATTTCAATTGAGCCGACTTCATGTGCAATGCCATGACTAATGGCGGGGTTAATCGTGTATTTGGCAATATAACGTTTAATGCGAAAATTATCATTGCGACTACTGTCTTCAGGCAAACTACCGCGCTGCACTTTCATTTTATGCGCAGTTTGCCAGGTACGAATGATCACTTCACCAACTCGCCCCATCGCCTGCGAATCTGAAGCGATCATCGAAAAGGCACCTAAATCGTGCAAAATATCTTCCGCAGCGATGGTTTCACGCCGAATACGCGATTCGGCAAAGGCCACATCTTCAGCAATACTCGGATCAAGATGATGGCAAACCATTAACATATCCAAATGCTCGTCTACGGTATTAATCGTGTAAGGACGCGTGGGATTGGTCGATGAAGGCAAGACATTGGCTTCACCACAGGCTTTAATAATATCTGGTGCATGCCCCCCCCCCGCCCCTTCGGTATGAAAAGTATGAATTGTGCGACCTTTAAAGGCCGCCAAAGTATCTTCGACAAAGCCCGATTCATTCAAAGTATCTGTATGAATCGCCACCTGCACATCAAAACGCTCAGCGACAGACAAGCAACAATCAATTGAAGCCGGTGTTGTACCCCAATCTTCATGCAGTTTAAGACCCATTGCGCCCGCTTTCACCTGTTCCTCAAGAGCGCCCGGCAAACTACCATTGCCCTTACCCATTAAGCCAAAGTTCATCGGAAAAGTATCCAGCGATTGCAACATACGCTGTAGATTCCACGGCCCCGGTGTACAGGTTGTGGCATTCGTGCCTGTTGCTGGCCCAGTGCCACCGCCTAACATCGTGGTCACGCCAGACATCAAGGCTTCTTCAATTTGTTGCGGACAGACAAAGTGAATATGTGCGTCTATACCACCGGCGGTTAGAATCTTGCCTTCACCGGCAATAATTTCCGTACCGGGGCCAATAATAATATCCACACCCGCCTGGGTATCTGGATTACCCGCTTTACCAATCCGTGCAATGCGCCCTTCTTTGATACCGACATCGGCTTTAATAATGCCCCAATGATCAACAATCAAGGCATTGGTAATCACCAAATCCATCGCCGTACTTGAATCACACTGACTTTGACCCATACCATCACGAATCACTTTACCACCACCGAATTTGACTTCATCACCGTAAACGGTCAAATCTCTTTCGACTTCTAAAAATAATTCACTATCTGCTAATCGCACTCGATCGCCCACCGTAGGGCCAAACATATCGGCATAAGCCTGACGACTCATTTTACTCATGCCCGGTCCTCCAGCGCGCCCATAATTTCCTGACGAAAACCGTAAATATGCCGCTTGCCTGCAAACGCCACTAATTGAATAACACGGTCTTGTCCTGGCTCAAAGCGTATCGCTGTACCCGCAGGAATATCGGGTCTAAAACCGCGGGTTTTTTCTCGGTCAAATTCAAGCGCCGGATTAGTTTCATAAAAATGATAATGCGAGCCTACTTGTATAGGGCGGTCGCCACTGTTAGCGACATTGATATTAAGTACGGCGCGCCCAACATTAAGCTCAATATCACCCGCTTCTATCTGCATTTCTCCAGGAATCATCAACGCACTCCTATTCAATTGGATTATGAATGGTGACTAACTTAGTCCCATCAGGGAAAGTCGCTTCTACTTGCACATCGTGAATCATTTCAACGATGCCCTCCATGACATCTTCACGATTGAGCAAAGTGCGACCATATTCCATTAACTCAGCGACCGTTTGACCATCACGCGCGCCTTCTAATACCGCGGCAGAAATAAAAGCAATCGCTTCAGGGTAATTTAATTTAAGGCCACGCGCCTTACGTCTTTCCGCCAGTAAGCCAGCGGTAAAAATCAATAATTTATCTTTTTCTCGTGGAGTGAGTTGCATAATTTTCTCTCAAGTTGCCCAAATACGCGGTGTATGATCTGCACAACGCACTATATCTTGTCGAATTTCAGTACGCACGTTTTCAAAAAAACGCCGAACGGCTTCGGTTTTATCGTCGCTCGCCCTACAGATTAATAAATCATCCATTAAAGTAACGCCTCTCCCGGAACTATCGCCAATGATCACTCTAACCTTATCTAAATGTTCCGGCGTAGCAGGACAAGCAAATAGAGTGCCACAGCTGGAGTGCCTATTCAATCCCCAACGCGCATTAAAAGCCTGTGCATCCAAATGCATGCTTTCTAAATATAAAGCCTGGCCATTACGAAAAATCTGCCATTTCAAAAGTGCTTCGCCACACTCAAAGCCTTCGCCTGAAGCAGGTCTACCAAACGCTAAAATTTCCCAGGCGATAAAACACGCATCATTTTCTAATGTTATCTTGACCGTTGAGGCGAGCCGCGCGCCTTGATAAATAATCGTTTCCTGCGGCAGCCACTCCAATACCGCGCCCTGCTCTATGTTTAACGCGACCCTTTGTGCAGCTTGCTTACCCTCACTACGGTAAAATTTACCCGCCGCTGGAGTAGTAAGCAAAGCTTCTGCAGCACTTGCCACCTGTACATTAATGAGCAACTTATCACCGGCAACTACACCACCCGGTGGATGTAAAATATACACATGGCACAAACCGCCTTCAGGATAAAAAGGGCGTTGTACGGTTAATGGACCTCGATAGCTTCTATGTGCCAATAAAGTCTTGCTCTCTTTGCGTACAAAACCCAAGTGAAGCTCTGCGGCCCAGTCTTGTTGCTCACTTTCTTTGTGGACTATTAATTTACTTATTTCTGCAACATCCTGTTCAGCAGTCATACCCTTAAATCCCAAACAATAAAGCTGCACCCACCACTGAACAGAGTGCCCCGAAATTAGTGCATAATGCTTTTTGCGTCAGCATCCCCGATAATTTTGCCGCCATGCCTATGGCAAGCAAGGCCGTTGTCGTCGTTAAAAAACCGAGTAAATAAGCAGGGACACTTGCACCACTGCTTAATTCAGCTGCATGTACATAACCATGCCCCCAGGCAAATGCAGCAACCAAGCCTATCGCAATACCAGTAGGCATGCGTTGATTAATTGACAAAATGATACCTAAGGCCAGTACTGAAAAAGCCACCCAGGTTTCTATTCCACCGACCTCTACACCTATAAAACCTACCGCGCCTCCTGCTGCCATTGCAATCAGAAAAACACTGGGTAACAGCCATAAATATCGACCACCTACGCTAGCAGCCCACAAACCGACCGCCAGCATAATCAGTAAATGATCAAAGCCCGATAAAGGGTGTATTAACCCTTCACTAAAGCCATGACTCGCGTTAGTTCCGTTGTGTGCAGACACTGAAAATGAAGCACCAAGGAACATCAAAAAGCTGAAGTAGCTACTAATTTTTTGTTTATTCATAATTCACCTCGCCTATTTACACTGTTAAATATTGTTTCACCAAATCATCACTCAATTCGGACATTGCCCCTGTTGCAACATGTCGCCCTCTTTCCATAATGCAAAATTGCGTTGCCACTTTACGCGCAAAGGGTAATTTTTGCTCCACTAGCAATACCGTAACACCTAGCTCCCTATTAATTCGGCCGATAGCCTCATGAACTTCGGCTTTGGCTGCAGCTATTTTGGGTGGTGCAATGCCTTTAGAGCGATTCAAGCGCATAATAACATCACCTATGTCACTGACTATATTGGGCTGTATACCTTCGGTCGGCTCATCCAGAATCAACAATTTCGGGTTCAACACCAAAGCTCGACCAATGGCCAATTGTTGCTGTTGACCGCCGGATAAATCACCGCCGCGACGATTACGCATTTGTTTTAAGACTGGAAACATATCGTAAATATGCTCTGGTATTTTTTTAATACCCAACTTACTCGCAGCACGTAAGCCTGTTTTCAAATTCTCTTCGACCGTCAGCAAGGAAAAAATTTCTCGCCCTTGCGGCACAAAACCAATACCTAATTCTGCACGAATTTCTGCTTTCATTCCAGCAATCGATTGACCCTGCATCATAATCGAACCACCGCGCACTGGCACCAGGCCCATAATGCTTTTTAATAAAGTCGTTTTACCTACGCCATTACGCCCCATTAAACAGACACATTCGCCCTCAGGCACGTCCAATTCCAGATCCCAAAGCGTGTGACTACCACCATAATATTGATTTAACGATGAAATATTTAACATCAATCCCCCAAATAAACTTGAATAACGCGCGGGTCGTTCTGTACTTCATCCATAGTCCCTTCCATTAAGACCGAACCTTCATGTAAGACCGTGACTTTACTGGCTATTGAACGTACGAATTCCATATCATGTTCAACGACGACAACAGAATGCTTGCCCCTTAAAGACAATAATAATTCAGCCGTTTTATCTATTTCCTGATGGGTCATACCGGCTACCGGCTCATCAACCAGCATCACCCGTGGCTCTTGAATCAATAACATGCCTATTTCCAGCCATTGTTTTTGTCCATGCGATAAAACGCCTGCCTGCTGACTATAAAGCTCCGCCAAGCCAATCGTTTCTAATACTCGGCCGATATTATCGAGTTGCTCGCCATTCAGTTGCGCAAATAATGTTGTCCAAACGCCTTTATCAGTTTTCATCGCCAGTTCCAGATTTTCAAAAACGGTTAAATTATCAAATACGCTCGGCTTTTGAAATTTTCGGCTGATACCTGCCTGAGCAATCGCAGGCTCATCCATTTCCAATAAATTTAAGGTCTGACCAAAATACACTGAACCACTATCGGGCCTGGTTTTTCCGGTAATCACATCCATCAGCGTGGTTTTACCAGCGCCATTCGGGCCGATTAAACAGCGCAACTCACCGTCATCTATAAACAGTGATAAATTATTTAGGGCTTTAAAACCGTCAAAACTAACGTTAACATCGTCTAAATACAACACCGTTCCATGCGACGCATCAATAGCACCAGGAATAACGCCTCGGGTAACAAAATCATAGGTCTGATATCTATTGATCAAGGGTTTTTGCTTAATATCGCTCATGACGGCTTCACTCCTCTTTTTCTACGCCACAGTCCGGCTAAGCCTTCAGGTAAAAACACCGTCACTAAAATAAACATTGCCCCCAACGTAAACAACCAAATTTCAGGCAATAATCCAGTCAACACAGTTTTACCGTAATTAACCATCACCGCACCGATAATCGCGCCATATAATGATCCGCGACCACCGACAGCGACCCAGGCGACAATCTCCAATGAATTTAAAGGTGAAAATTCACTGGGATTAATAATGCCGACCTGAGGAACATACAACGCACCTGCGATGCCGGCTAATACAGCTGAAAAAACAAATATCCATAACTTAAACATTTCCACGCGATAGCCTAAAAAACGCACCCGCGATTCATGATCTCTTAACGCGGTTACTACACGCCCTAATTTGGTTTTCACCACCCAGCGACAAGCAAGAAACGCTGCGATCAAAGCAAAACCTGTCGTCATCAATAAGCAAGCGCGTACTGCATCGGACTGTAAATTAAAGCCTAATATATCCTTAAAATCCGTTAAGCCATTATTACCGCCAAAACCCATTTCGTTGCGAAAAAAAGCCAGTAATAAAGCATAAGTTAATGCTTGAGTAATAATGGAAAGGTACACACCCGTCACGCGTGATCGGAACGCCAACCAACCAAAAACAAACGCTAATAATCCCGGCACCACGACAACCATTAGCAAAGCAAAAGCGAAATGATCAAACCCTAACCAATACCAGGGCAATTCTTTCCAGCTCAGAAAAACCATAAAATCGGGCAACAATGGATCACCATAGACCCCGCGCGTACCGATTTGGCGCATTAAATACATACCCATCGCATAACCGCCCAGGGCAAAAAACGCACCTTGCCCTAAAGCCAGAATACCACAATAGCCCCACACTAAATCTAAAGACAGCGCCAATAAAGCAAAGGTTAAATATTTACCAATCAGCGAGATACTGTAAGCAGAAAAATACAATGCAGACTCTGCCGGAAAAATTAAATTACATAGCGGAATGACCAAAGTAATGGTCGCCAGTGCGATTAAAATTAAACGACTTTCTGTTTCGTTTTCAAGAAATGTAAGTCTCATCTTAGGACTCCGCTGCTCGGCCTTTTTGTGGAAATAATCCACGCGGCTTTTTTTGTATAAATAATATGATGAAGACCAGGACCAATATCTTCGCTAAGACGGCACCAGCATACGGTTCCAGGACTTTATTGGCTATACCCAGCGTGAAGCCAGCAACCAAAGTTCCCCACAGGTTGCCAACTCCGCCAAATACCACCACCATGAAAGAATCAACAATATAAGCCTGACCAAGATTTGGCCCGACATTAGTAATTTGGCTCAATGCAACGCCTGCAATCCCGGCTACTCCAGAACCCAGACCAAAGGTCATGGCATCCACACGATCAGTAGGAATCCCCATCGCTTTAGCCATATTACGATTCTGCGATACCGCTCTTACTTCCAGGCCTAAGCGCGTACGTCTAAGAATCTGCAGCAGCATAGCAAATACCATAAAACAGAAAATCAAAATGTACATGCGATTCCAGGTAAAGGATAAAAAGTCATTTATTTGCCAGGAACCACTCATAAACTCAGGGGTAGAGACACTTTTGTTTAAGGGCGAAAAAACAGAACGAACGGTTTGCTGTAAAAATAAGCTCACCCCAAACGTCGCCAATAAAGTTTCCAGGGGACGACCATAAAGATAGCGAATGATGCCTCGCTCAATACCGATACCAATAATTCCAGACACCATAAACGAAGCTGGCACCGATAATAGCAAAGCCAAACCCAGATCATTAGGCATAATCTGTTGCATAACATAGGTGGTATAAGCGCCTAACATCATCAACTCGCCATGTGCCATATTGATCACGCCCATCACCCCAAAAGTAATAGCCAGGCCAATGGCGGCCAAGACTAATACTGCGCCTAAACTCAAGCCAAAAAATAAAGTTTCTGCAGTAGCATATAATTGCAGGCGAGACTCTATTTTAGCAACCGCAGAGCGCGCTAATTTGCGCACCTCTTTATCCGGCTCAATATAATTACCCTCAGCATCTTGCGCATCTAATGCTTTTAAGCGATTTAATGCTTCTAAGCTGGTTTTATATTTTAATGATTCTATCGCAGCTAAACGTAATGCTTGATCAGGGCTATCCATATCCTGTAAAGCGAAAACCAGTCCTATGGTTTCCTGAATATCTGGATTTGTCTCCTTCTCATAAAGGTTTGTTAATAAAACCAAGGTTTCACTCGTTGGGTTTTTAGCCATTTCTTTAACCGCTTGCAACCTGATAGCGACATCATCCGAATTCAATTGCACTTGTGCGATTAATGACCTTAATTGCCTTCGTAAACGGTTAGTCAGGTTGATTTTTTTTATCGCTGCAGCTTCAACACTACCTAAACTAGCCTGTGTTTCAGCGGCAAAAATCGCATAACGCCCATCATTATTTTCAGCAATCACTATCTGACCATCGGCCTTCAATTCCATGAGTTTACCATCCATTAAAGCTTGTAAAATAAGAACTGTTTGCGGATTTTTGGTAAATTTAGCAAATATTTCGATGGCTATGCCGCGCTGCGACAGAGATGAGGTCTTTATGGCAGACAATGCCTCGGTGTATGTGGGTAATACGCTATTTTCTTCTGTTGCTAACATTACGTCTTGAGAAAAACCCACAAGCGGCATTATTAACAGCAAAAAAAACAATCCTATGCGTCCTAGTGAGTCATTAAATTTCATCATTTCTCCTAACACTAAAAAGGGGCGAAACCTGGATTTCGCCCTTATTTACGCTTTATCCCCTAGAATTTCTGACCAGAACACTTTTTAGTATTGGTATTGTAATTACCGCAATTAATAGGTGCCGTCCAATCAGCAATGATTGGCTTACTTTCCGGTAAAAAGTCAGACCAGGCATCCCCTTTTATTAAAGTATTGGTTTGCCATACGGTTAATAATTGACCGTCTTCCTGAATTTCACCAATTAGCACTGGCTTGCTAATATGATGATTCGGTAACATTTGCGCAACACCGCCCGTTAAGTTAGGGAATTTCATACCGATTATCGCTTTTTGTACCGCATCAGCATCAGTCGTACCTGCTTTCTCAACCGCCTTGACCCACATATTGAAGCCGATGTAATGCGCCTCCATTGGATCATTAGTTACGCGCTTAGAGTCTTTAGTGAACTCATGCCATTGCTTGATAAAAGCCGCATTTTTAGTGCTGTCGACACTCATAAAATAATTCCAGGCAGCCATATGCCCTACTAAAGGCTTAGTATCCATACCTGACAACTCTTCTTCACCTACCGAGAACGCCACTACTGGAATATCTTCAGCTGACACACCCTGATTACCTAACTCTTTGTAGAATGGAATATTAGCATCACCATTAATTGTGGAAACTACTGCTGTTTTCTTACCTGCAGAACCAAACTTTTTAATATCAGATACGATACTTTGCCATTCTGAATGGCCAAATGGCGTATAGTTGATCATGATGTCTTCTTGTTTGACACCTTTAGATTTCAAATACGCTTCTAATATTTTGTTGGTTGTACGTGGATAAACATAATCCGTTCCAGCCAGGACCCAACGCTCAACTTTGATGTCATTCATTAAATAATCAAGCGCTGGAATCGCTTGTTGATTAGGCGCAGCCCCTGTGTAAAACACATTTTTAGACGATTCTTCACCTTCATATTGAACCGGATAAAACAAGATGCCGTTTAACTCTTCAATAACAGGTAAGACTGATTTACGCGAAACAGATGTCCAGCAACCAAAAATAACAGCAACCTTATCTTTAGTAATTAATTCCCGTGCTTTTTCAGCAAATAGAGGCCAGTTTGATGCGGGATCAACCACCACTGCTTCTAATTTTTTACCTAATAAGCCCCCTTTTTTATTTTGCTCTTCAATCAGCATCAACATAGTGTCTTTTAATGTTGTTTCACTGATCGCCATCGTGCCAGAAAGAGAGTGCAGAACACCTACCTTAATAGTTTCTTCAGCACTCTGTGCTGTTGTGCATATACCTGCCAATAGAATCAGTGCTGAGAAAACACTGGTTAAGCCTGTTTTATGTAAAATATTTTTCATGTTGAATTCCTGAATAATTTAAAAAACTAGATTTGAAATTGAAAACCTAAAGTGATGGCATTTATATTTTCGCCTGAAGCATCTGACGTATAATCAGTCCCCATGCTCAACAAATCCCCATATTGCCAGCTTAGAGCAATCAATGCATTATGCCCGTCAATTACATAGTTGACGCCCACTTCGACCTGGTCCCGATCTGCACTAGTAGTCGGGTAAACACCTACGTAACGAACATAAGGTTGAAACTGCCCGATCCATACTTCTTGCGGAAGTAGAAACATCGCGCTAACATCAAAAGAATTACCCTCAAACATACCAAATCCTCCACCTGCATCACGTGAAGCCTGGCTATATCCATCAGTAATATCGTAATTTTTATATTCACCATTAAAAGTAAAAACCCCATAATCTTCAGGTAAGACTTTTTCTAACAATAAGTCGACAGACGTGCCACGAAAATTACCAGGATCTGTTTCTATACCTGCCCCTGTTTTTTGATACTGATTAGAAATACCTAGGGTAAGAATATCACCAGCTTTACCATAGTAAGTACCTGAGGTGTAGTAACCCGGATTTTCCTCAATTCCCCAGAACATATATTCAAACCGTTGGGCATACAGGATGTTATTCGCCTGATTTGCCCCGCCTCTTAAACCGCGGAAAAAACCGACTGCATAATGCAAACGCTGGTCAAAAAACTCGCCCCAGATTGTCCCCCCGTCATCACGCCCATATGAACCGGCAGAGGTACCATTATCCTGAATAACTGTATTAAAATCCGCGGGATCAAAAGGTGTACCCAGGTTAAAAGTATTGTAGATAGGATTGTAAAAAGGTCCGTTCATCTCCCTGCGTTCAGCAGGAACCAACATCCTACCGACCCAAACATTAAACATAGGGTCTATTTCAAATTTACCAATCGCATCGAGTACCCGTACTTCGCCACCGTTACCACAGGTCTGACAATCAGTGTTAAATTCAATTTTTATATATTTATGTAACTGCGCATTCAAATACAAACGCATATTGTCCAGATTAAAATTATTTGACCAGTCACCATTAGGAGATGCTCCTTCAACAGCTCTGAAGCTGGTTCTTAATCCAGCGCCAATACTCAGCCATTTGGTATCGTCAATTTTAAATGTCGCACCAGCCTGACTTACCGGTGCATAAGTAAATGCGACGGCAGCTAATGCTAAGGCAGGTAACAAACTGCTAGCCTGCTTTACCGCGCTTTGTTGTATAAAACCACTCATGTTAAAAGCCTCTCTTGATAAATATAAAGCTATGATTACAATGGCACCGCGTTAACATTGGTGCAGCCAGGAAATTTGGCATGTGGCATTATGGTTATATGAAAAAATCAGGACAATGCGCCATATGACTAATCAGTTAAATGACGTATATCAAATGACATACTGGTCAGTTATATTGTTTCATTGATAAAAAACGCAAATAAGGAATTAAACTTCTATGTATGACTCTATCCACTTGTCCGGCCTAAAGAGAACATTCTTTTTATCAATCCTCATTATTTCCTTAGCAGCCTGTACGACGACAACCTTTAAGAATGCTCACCCTATAGACCCTGCTCAAGTCAGTAAAATTCAGTTCCGATTTGTTAATCGCTCTGAATCTTTGGGAAAGTCTTTACCGTCTGCTGACATTGCCCAGCGGGTAGCAGCAAACCTTGTCCATGTGGGCTATCAAATATCAACAGAAAATAACTCACTCTATAGCCATGATTTAACAGCCGAAATCGGTACGACTAAAATCAGTTCGACACCCGTAGGCTTTTCATTTTCTTCAGGAGATTCAGACCCACGCGGCAGAAACTTCCAAAAAGCCAATGTATTACCTATAACATGCACACTTACCTCCAGGGGCCCGGAAAATAATCAAGTGGAATATAGTTTGGACTTTGCCAATAAAAAATTTTTGCATTATGAACAACAGCCAGATGAGCAAACAAAACTTATTGCTCTACTGGTTGATGATATAAGTACCACCTGCTTTAATTTACTGAGTAATTTAAAAATCAAAACACAAACGCGCAACAGCATGAGTTTAATTCCCCGCGCAACCCGTCAGAAATATGTGAGTCCTGAACCGGCCCCAAGCCCTGAATATAAGGCGCCTGACAGCCCGACTCCAAATGCAGAGAGTCAAAATACTGATAGTCCGGCTATAGGCTCTAATGCAGCAAGTCAATATCCTGAAAGCACAAATCCAGAGCCAAGCCCTGAACAGCAAAACGGTGCTACTCCCGTTCCAGACACAGAAAACCAGCCCGTTGCTACACCAACTCCTGAAAACACACTGGAATCAAGCTGGATGCCATCATTCATAATCGTCAATGATGCCCTCGGAGAAGATGCAAATGGCTTATCCGCTGATGAGGTACCCAATAGCAATCATCACAGAAAGCAAATTATCATTCACAACGAAGGTACTCCGGTGATTCTGGAAATGGGCTATGACCGAAGATAGTTACTACATTGGTGTAAACTGTTAGGGAGCAAAAAAGCTTAAGCTTTTTACTAGTAATAATCACAATAGCCTGTTTAATACATACCTGGTTATTCATGAAAAAATCTAACACTAAATGTAGATTAAACAAACATTGTCACTATGAGTACAACAGTTCATCAAAGCATCACTAAAATTCGTCGTGACTATAACTCCTGGGTTGCTAATGAAACGATGGAAGACTATGCGCTACGTTTTGCACCTAGATCTTTCCGTAAATGGTCCGAGTTTCAAGTTGCCAGCACCGCATTTGGGTCTACTTCATTTCTGGTGCTGGAAGCGATCGGTGGTTTTTTATCTCTACACTATGGATTCACTAACGCATTTTGGGCCATCATTATTGTTGGCCTGATAATTTTTATTATCAGCTTTCCCATCAGTTATTATGCCGCTCGCTATAGTATCGACATCGACCTGCTTACCCGTAGCGCAGGTTTCGGGTACTTCGGTTCAACCCTTACTTCACTGATTTACGCCTCGTTCACTTTTACTCTATTTGCGCTCGAAGCCTCAATCATGTCGCAGGCTATCGAACTGTATTTTGCTATCCCCATTGCCTGGGCACACCTTATTAGCGCCATTATTGTTATTCCCCTGGTAACCTTTGGCATCACCACCATTAGTCGACTACAGTTGTGGACCCAGCCGCTATGGTTATTGTTGTTGTTTATCCCTTATTTCGCCGTCATCACCCGCGAACCTGAAGCTTTATTAACTGCAAAAGCCTATTTTGGTATCGCCGCAAGTGGTCAAGGATTTAATTGGCTGTTATTTGGTAGTGCCACAACCATTGCTTTTTCGATGGTCGCGCAAATCGGAGAACAAGTTGATTTCTTACGCTTTATGCCCGAGAAAAACGCTACAAACCGCTTTCGCTGGTGGACAGCCACTATTGTTGCTGGCCCGGGCTGGATTGTGTTTGGTGTCGCTCGGCAATTAGGTGGAGCCATGCTGGCTCATTTAGCGATTAATAAAGGCGTTTCACTGGCTCACGCCCATGAACCAACGCAAATGTATTTCGTTGCCTACAGCACCTTAATTGATAATGCCGATATTGCTCTAGGCATCACCACCTTATTTGTTATCATTTCTCAAATTAAAATCAATGTCACCAATGCTTATGCCGGTTCGTTAGCATGGTCAAATTTTTTCTCTCGTATCACTCATAGTCATCCAGGACGCGTTATCTGGTTAATCTTTAATGTGTCTATCGCCTTATTATTAATGGAATTTGGCGTATTTGGTGCACTGGAGAAAGTATTAGGGTTGTTTTCTAATATTACCATCGCATGGATTAGCGTCGTTGCAGCTGAATTGCTTATTAATAAGCCACTGGGACTCAGCCCCAAAATAATTGAATTTAAACGCGCCTATCTACCCGACTTAAACCCGGTCGGACTGATTGCAACCTTTCTTGCTTCGTTAATTTCAATCTTAACGTATTTAGGCCTATTCGGTGACTACGCCCAGGCATTTTCAGCATTTATCTCTTTAGGACTGGCCTTCATACTAACGCCTAGTATTGCCTGCTTTACTAGCTACAGGCATTACCTCGCCCGCGCCAGACATTACAAACACGAGATTGTTCAACGACAATGCTGTATTTGCGAAAATAGTTTTGAGCATGAAGACATTGCTTTTTGCCCTGCTTACCAAGGGAGTATTTGCTCATTATGCTGTACGCTTGATGCACGCTGTTTAGACCAGTGCAAACCAGGCGCTAGACTGAACGATTACTTAGAAAATTTTGCTGAATACTTATTACCAAAGCAAATGCGCCTAGAGGCAAAACTAAGGCTTTTACGCTTCACGTTGTTGTTTGTATTTTTAAGCACTCTAACCAGCATCTTTATCTGCATCATCTATTATCAGGATTTGCTCATCGCAGAAACTTATCCGCCTTCGTTTGATTTATTATTTGAAAATTTCATCAAAGTTTACTCTTCACTACTGGTATTTATTGGTTTATGTACCTGGTGGTTAGTTTTAAATGGCGAGAGCAGACAGGTTGCACACGAAGAGATGGCAAAACAAACGCAGCGTTTATTAATGGAAATAGAACAACACAAAATAACCGATGCAAAATTACAACAGGCCATGCAAGCCGCAGACAATGCCAATAGTGCTAAAAGTCGATTTCTCAGCAATATGAGTCACGAAATTCGCACCCCTCTAAATTGCATTGTTGGCTACTCTCATATCCTCCATAAAGACCCCTTAATACCTGAACACCGACTTGAGGCTGTGGAAATACTCAAACGCAGTGGCGAACATTTGTCCTCACTCATTGAAGATATTTTAGATATCGCAGGTATAGAAGCCCGCAAGTTTGATCTACGTTATGAACCGCTTAATTTTCCTGAATTTATAGATCATCTGGTTAGTATTTATAGTGCTTTATCTGAAGACAAAGGGCTGCTATTTCGCTGCCAGATAGCTGACCCTTTACCACAGAAAATTCGTGGTGATGAAAAGCGCATCAGGCAGGTGCTGATTAACTTACTCAATAATGCTGTTAAATTCACCTCTACTGGTGAAATAGTTTTACGTATAAATTACCGCAGTGAAGTGGCCACCTTTCAGATTATTGATAGCGGTGAAGGAATTGAGACACAGAATATTGAAGAGATATTTCTGCCTTTTATTCGTTTAAGTCAATCAACGGGCAATGCGGTTGATGGTAGTGGTTTAGGACTCACTATCAGTAAAATTTTAACTGAACTGATGGGTGGCGAGTTAACGGTAAGCAGTGAAAAGGGCAAGGGCTCTATATTTACCGTTCGACTTTTGCTGCCTAATCTAAAAGATGTTATTGACATTCCTGAAGAGGAAAATATAGTAGGCTTTCAAGGAAAAACTAGAAAAATATTAGTTGTTGACGATCAATATGAACAGCGCAACCTGATAGTTTCCTTGCTTGGACCTTTAGGGTTCCATGTTGAAAATTCTGAATCAGGTGAACAATGCCTAAGCAAAGTCCCTGATTTTATGCCCGATCTTATCTTGCTTGATTTAGCCATGAGCGGCCTATGCGGCATAGAGACAGCACGCCAATTACGCGAACAAAATTATCGTATGCCTATTATTGTATTAAGTGCCAATGCCTATCCTTCCGATCGACAAGCCGCCATAAAAGCAGGCAGTAATGACTTTTTATCGAAACCGCTAAAAATGCAGGACTTACTGAGCAAACTAAAACTGCATCTATCACTGAATTGGATTTACCAAGGCAACAAAACACATCAATCCATTATCACCACAACCGCGCCCATGATCATACCTCCTCCCAATATTATTAATGACTTGATTCAGTTTGTACGTATTGGTGATTTGCTGGGCCTCAAACAAGAACTGAATGAGTTAATTAAATCAGACTCCGGTTATCAGGCTTTTGCTCTGCGAATTAGAACATTAGCCACTGAATTTCGTATTGGAGAAATAAAAAAAATACTTAACGTCCAAAATGATACGCATTAAATATCCTCAGAAAACTTACTCAGTTTTATGACAACTTAATCCTATCGCCCGACAACGAAAAATCATCTAATGAAGAATACTAACTACGATACTCAAACGCATAACGGCACCATTTTAATCGTTGATGATACGCCTGCAAACCTGGCCGTGCTATCCGACATACTCTCAGAATCAAACTATCGCATCCTGGTAGCTACTGACGGACTATCTGCTCTGGAACAGATTCAATACCTAAGTCCCGATATTATTTTGCTAGACGTCATGATGCCTGGAATTAATGGCTTTGAAACCTGTCACCAACTTAAAAAAAATCCGTTAACCGCTTTTATTCCGATCATCTTTATGACCGGCTTAAGTGACTTAGAGAATTTACTTAGAGGTTTTGATGAAGGCGCAGTCGATTATATAGTCAAACCGATTAGACCTCACGAAGTGCTCGCCAGAATCCAGGCTCAATTAGCACAAACTAAAAACTTACGCAGAGCTGAAGACACTTTGGATCAGATTGCTTTTGCTGCGTTAGCCTTCGATAACTCAGGTCTGATTACCTGGCTAACTGCAACCGCTGTTAAAGCACTACATGCTTGTATGCCAAATACCGAAACGACAGCTTATGATGTAGGCTGTGGAGATATTTTACCTAAACAGATCTTGGATCAGGTTAATAGCCGCATCAAAAAAACATCTTCAAATATTGAAACTATCATTAATGATATTCAGGTAGGTAAGCGTTTTAGCGGAAAAGTAATCCCCTGTCAGCAAATAGGCGAATATCTGCTACTGATCCAGAAAAATGCGCAAGACTGGGATCTTGCTTCCTTGAAATCATCTTTCGGACTTACCGCAAGAGAAGCTGAAATCCTTATGTGGATTTCAAGAGGAAAAACTAATAAAGATGTCGGATTAATATTAGATACCAGCCCCAGAACAGTTAACAAGCATTTGGAACATATATTTGAAAAACTCGGTGTTCCGACAAGAGCGGCGGCAGTCACTAAAGTCATGAACAATAACACGCTCGGTTTGGTATAGACCGACTTGCCGATAAAAATACAACTATGTTTTTATATCCTTTTTATATTCATTTCCAACAACATAGTTTCCTCTCTGTCAATAAAAGGCAATGCGATCATAACTGGCTTCCAGTTGCGGTCGCATTACACTAATCATCACAACCAGCTACAGCCAAAATCACCGCGCCAGCCTTAAAGATAGCAGTAACAGACTGACCCTTACGCAAGCCGAGGGTATCGACGCTATCGTTGGTAACGGAGGCGGTAACCTGCTCGCCACCTTTTAGTTCAATATCAACTTCGGTATTGACCGTCCCGGGCTTGACCACAGCCACTGCGCCTACTAACTGGTTGCGCGCCGAAGTCTGGTAGCCACCAAAATCTGTGACAATAATGACTTGTGAAGCCTTCACCAGAGCAATGACTTCCTGACCCTTCTTGATTGCCAACTTTTCGACAGATTCCTTGGTAATCGTGGCGACGATGGTATCTCCTCCCTTCAGACCAACATGAACTTCGGCATTTACCGCGCCGATAAGTACGTCATTAACAGTTCCGGTAAACTGATTACGTGCACTTGCTTTCATATTAAATACCTCATTTATTAAATTGAAGCACTAATAGTACCTCTTTGGTTGTGAAACGATTCTGCGTAATTTTTCCGGGATCAGACTTATTACCCGATTAAAAGTAACAGCAGTTTGTTTTGCAAAATTATGCATGTCCTATACTCGAAATTTTTAAGCTTACATGCTGCGATGTAAATCAACATACGCCAATCGAGGGATCATATCTTCCAGTTGAAATCATCGATTAAAGCGATAGCAGAACCCTGCTAAATACTGTGGTAAGTGCTTTTTACCAACGGAATAATAAGTTCCTGCTAAAGCATTTTTTACATTCCCAATCAAGGTATTGACCCATTTGAATTCCTCTTGCTAATTGACAGTTTGCACCATTTTTACAGTTCGAAATGAACACATAAAATGGAAAATACCTGCTCAAGGCTCAGGTTTTCATTTTCACCTATAATATTGTGAGTAGAGATCGGGTATTTTATATCTACACCATATTTTCCAGGTGCCTGGGCAAAAGTGTAAATATAGGCACTGAGGGAATTATCATTTCCGAGAAAAATTTCAACTGCCTGATATTGGTCCGGGTGTTCGAGCAAAGAAAAAGTATTTTCCCCATAACGACACACAAGCTCTACAAGAAAATGTTTAATATTTAAGTCTTTCTCAATGGCCCAAATATTCATAAATATTACGTTTTCCTGATTATCTGCGGCGGACCCATTAGGTTTTTAGTAAAGCTTTGCTGAAACCTGTGCACAACGTACAAACCTGCTGTCAGACTCAAAATGGCCAGTAAAGCCGTCATTTCTTCACTGCCTTCAAAAAAACCAACGGTCAATAACATAATCAACAGCGGCAATAGATACATAAAAAGAGAGGCGCGTAATAAATGATTTTCTTCTATACCGACAATAACGGTATCACCTACATTCAATTGCAAATGACTGTATAAAGCGAGTTCTCTGCTCGGTAATATTTTTGCGTAAAGCGCCGTACCGCAGGAATCTTGTTGTACACATTGTTTGCAAGCACTACTTTGCATACTATGAATGTAAACTTGATTGCCATTTACGCGTGTGACTAAAGCCTGTTCTTCTATCATTATCTTAAATCAGCTCTGGTACTTCAGCGTTGCTGATATCAAATGGTTTCTCAGCAACGTCAACACTTGAAGAGCTGGCAGTCAACTTGGCTATATTCGGTGCAGCACCCGTATCAGTACCGAAAAACATATCTATTTTAGTCATGTAAATACCTGTCATGATGGCGTTTGCAACAAAGAGAACCCTCTTCTACCTTTTACCGATTACACATTAATCTGTAATAAACCATTACTGCTACCTGCAGCCTGCTTTTCCTGCCACTGATTGACTGTAAAAGCATTAATGCTCACGGCATGCAAACGGCCATTACCCAGTGGCTCAGTTAACGTTGCCATAACACCTTGCTGCTGCTTGACCATACTCAAACCATCAAACTTATCGCTGATCACCGTAATTAATAGATCACAGCCTTCACCTTCTATATAGACAGTAGAATCCGGGTAATCCTGTTTTATCAACTGCTCTACCTCGGCATGACTCACTGTGGCACCTGGATCACTGACAGCTTGATCGGCAATAGCTGCTTGCAAGATCGGCAGCAATGAGCCATCAGCCGTCATCGCTTCAACAATATCACAGCCACCAATTAACTCACCTTTAACAAATAATTGTGGAAAAGTAGGCCATTTGGAAATTTTGGGTAATTTTTCGCGTATAAAGGGAGAGGCTAAAACATTCACAAATGCAAATGGAATGCCTGTCGATTTTAAAGCAACAACTGTTTTACCTGAAAAACCACATTCCGGGTTTTCAGGCACGCCTTTCATATACAGAATGATCGGATTTTCGCTTAATTGTTGTTGAATTCGTTCGTCAGTATTCATACTTATTTCCGTAAAAGATTAAAAGCTTAGGAGCGAGGGTTTAACAATACCCGCTCCTTATTGTGCCGCTTCCTGTTTTGGAGCTTCACGTTTAATTAATTCTATTTCTCCGTCACATTTGATGACGTCTTCATTAATAACACAGCGTTCGATGCCTTCACATGAAGGTAACTCAAACATCGTTTTACGCAAAATTTGCTCCATAATACTGCGCAAGCCTCTAGCTCCTGTATCTCTGGCTAACGCTCTTTCAGCAATGGCGACTAATGCCGGTTGCTCAAAATCGAGCTCCACACCTTCATAAGCAAATAATTGATGATACTGTTTTACTAAAGCATTTTTGGGCTCAGTTAATATTTGTATCAGTGCGTCAATATCAAGCGGTTCTAAAGGAGCAAGAATGGGGAAGCGTCCGATAAATTCGGGTATCAAACCGAAACGCTTTAAATCATCAGGCTCAGTTGCATTTAACATGCTTTCCAGGTCGGGTTTGATTTCTGAATTACTGACTGCAGCATGAAAACCAATAGCAGAATCCTTAGGTAATAGCCTTTTTTGGACGTGTTTTTCTAATCCAGGAAAGGCTCCGCCTGCTATAAATAATATATTTCGAGTATCGATCAAAACCTGATCTGAACTATCATTATCCTTCCGGCGGCCTTTGCTGGATACTTTAACCTGCGAACCTTCAACCAGACGCAATAAAGCCTGTTGAACACCTTCACCAGACACATCACGCGCACCAAACGATTGTTCAGAACTACGCGCAATTTTATCTATTTCATCAATATAGACCATACCCCATTCGGCCTTACCAATATTGCCTTCGGCAGTATCTAATAAACGTACCAGAATATTTTCTACATCATCACCGACGTAACCAGCTTGTGTCAGTGTTGTTGCATCAGCAACAACAAAAGGTACGCCTACAATTTTTGCTAACGTACTGGCTAATAAGGTTTTTCCAGTACCCGATGGGCCAATTAATAACACATTGGATTTGCCAATTTCAATATTTTCACTGGCATTACCTAAACCTGACTCACCGCTTTCAAATTTTAAGCGCTTATAGTGGTTATAAACCGCAACTGAAAGTATTTCCTTGGCGAGATCTTGACCAATCACATAATCATCAAGTTTTTGTTTTATTTCCCGGGGTTTGGATAAAGGCCCTTGTATTTCTTGCAATGCCTTTTTACGCCCCCAACTACTCACTACCTGACTCGCCAGAACCACACAGGCTTCACAGATATAGCCATTAGTGCCCGCTATTAAAGGAGCAGATGGAGCTTGTTCAAGATCACAAAATGAACAGTGTTTAAGTTCTTTTTCAGCCATAATTTTGCCTATAAAAATGTATTAACCGTTAACAGGAATTACAATTCAAAATCCCTACAAATCCAGTTCGATATTGTGGCTACGAATTTAAAACGGGACAGCATAACTCGTAGGGTGGGCAATCTCTTCTGCCCACCAAGGTGTGGCCTTTATGGTGGGCAAAAAAACTGCCCACCCTACTTTCTTATATGTGGAGCTGTCCAGCTTTCAGTTGGTAGCCGATATTTCACTTCCATTATTTGGAATCAATCTTTGTTACTTTTGGCAAACTAGCAAGCCAGGACCGTTGGCATGCTAGCCTGGAACGCCCTTCCATTAGCTGAAGAATTTTCGGGGTGGCCTTTTTTAGAGACATTGTTTCACCATATTGTATCTTTTCACATAAGATCAAATGGAAGCCCGCCTCGGTTTCTATCACATCGCTGAGCTGTTCTGTTTTCATATGAAACAGCACTGCATCAATTTCCGGATAAAGGTGACCTTTTGGATAAGCTCCCAATTCACCGCCTTGTAAAGCTGTTGGACACTCCGAATGTTGCATTGCCAGCTCAGAAAATTTATACGGCTTGCGGCGCAGTTTTTCTCCAATATCCTGAATACGCAGCAAAGCATTTTCTCTGGTATTTTCAGCGTAGTCATCATTTATGGTAATCAGAATATGCCTCACCGTGCGCCGCTCGGGAATAACAAACTTCTCAGGATGCATATGGTAATAAACGCCTATTTCTACCTCAGAAATTTTGTTTGCTCTTGATGCTACACTTTCTAAAATATTTTCAACCTTGCATTGTCTGGATAAGGCGCTCGCCAATAAATCTGGAGTTAAACCATTTTTTTTTAACTCATTAAGAAAGCTTTCCTCGTCTTCAAAGCGGTCAGATATTGCTTTAACTGCATTTTCTAACTCCTGATCACTGACAATCACGCCTGCTGCTTCGGGTGAACTCAAAACACGGCATTCAAGATCCTGCTCATTACGCGCCTGAACGGCGATTTGAGCCAGCTCATCAGAACTTAACTCCTGTGGTGTTTTTTCAAAAGCGGCAAGTGCTATGCGCAGAAGTGCATAGGGTTCAATATCATACGTTTCCGAATGACTCATATTACCTCCGTAATCTCCTGATTCTGATCTGTGTCTCTGGGTCCTAATGATGCCTCAGGTACTTGCAGTGTTATACCGGGAAAGCGGACGTGGTAAATAACAGGATCGGTATCGCGCACAACTTTTTCAATCTCACCTTCCGTTCCAATAGGCACTGCTATCTTACCTTTGATAGCTAAATTAAGTTTAGCAACCACCTTGTCTCTAAATTCAAACCGGCTTGGATTCCAGGGTTCATCAATACCGATTAATTCTTCTACCCGGCAACCCACCATGCAGCCATCTTTAATAAAATGGACTGTGTAGATAACCTGATCCTGTAGAAAGGTTCCCACCTCTACTACGTTACCCACACAACCCCGGCGAATTAAAATATCACCGACTTCCTTACCGGGATAGGTTCCATCATTACGCACATTACGCGTAACCCGAACTTCCTCGCCAAAATCGAAGCGGCCCTCATCTGGGCCATCCAGGTTCATGACTCAATGTCTGCTAAGGAAACAAAAGCCGACGTTGGCTCACCCATTTTAAAAACTTTAAACACTTTTTCAGTTTGGGCATCTGAACTCACAAAATCCTGATACGCTTGTTGCAGGAATTTAGTGTAAATAACTTTTTTCAAATCCTCGTCTTCCGGCATTTCAGCAGCAGACTGGGAAAGGTAATCATGAAAACGCTGTAAAATATGCAGGCGATTAACATGAACCACACTTTGATCATAATCGAGCTCAAAATATTGCAAAAAGTCTTCAGCTGATTCCAGGTCTTCCAGTTCTTCTTCAAAGCTCATCATTACATCCACCTTTAGTAAGGACCAGCGACACCAAGATCGCTAGTTATTAAATAAATAGTTAACATCAAAAAGATCACAGCGGATAGGAGTGGCAGCAGAAACTCAGTTATTTTTTTAAAAATCATGGCAGTAGCTCATTTGTAAAGTTGGAATATATGGTTATTTTCATCGATTTTTCGAGTGACAATTTCTAGTAGTCCTACAGCACCAATTCTGTTCTCACTATCTAAACTCACTAGCTTTTCAAAAATTGCTTTACTGGTTTCTAAATCATGTAAACGCATTTTTAGAAACCCGATAGACTTTAAAGTAAATAAATATAATCTGACCCAACTAAGGCTCTCTTTTGGCGTACTGCTAATATCTTCCAATGCCAGAATCTGCCAATCATTAGTAAAAGGTAATTTTGCATTGATTATATTCAAGGCTCTCTCAGACACTAACAAGGCTTCATCCAAGCGATGCTGATAATAATAAAACCGGTTCAAGGCCACCAGTACATTTAATGAATCCGGCGTACGCATAAACGCCTGTAATAAAGGTAATTCAGCATCCCCGTCTTCATACAACGAGCCTGCCTGATTGATAAGCGCTTGTACCTCTAGCGTATCCTCCTGCTCGAAATACAGCTCTTCAGGGTCAAAATCAAGTAGATCCATTTTTAGCCTGCCGCTTGTTTTAATTCCGGAGCGCTGTGCTCGGTATTACAGACATTATCTGACTCGCACTCAGCACATGATTCCTGTGGCTTTAAAGCAAATGTTTTTTGTTCGGATTCCAATAGCTCTATACGCTCTATTAAACACGTGATTGCTTTACCAATGGGATCAGGCACTAAATGATGATCAAGATCAATACCGTCATTGAGTTGAATTTTTACGCCTTTACTTTGAATAATACGCCCAGGAATACCAATCACCGTGCAACAAGGTGGCACATCTTTTACGACGACGGAGTTAGCGCCTACTCTCACACTATCACCCAGGGTAATAGCCCCTAAAATTTTTGCGCCGGCCCCAATGAGTACTTTATTGCCTAATGCAGGGTGGCGTCTCTCCTTGTTCCAGGTGGTCCCCCCTAAAGTAACGCCATGATATAAAGTGACATCCTCGCCAATGATTGTCGTTTCACCAATAACGACACCTGCCCCATGATCAATAAATAAGCGTCTGCCTATGGTAGCACCCGGATGAATGTCGACATTACTGACTGTTCGACTGATAAAAGCCAGCATTCTGGCGAGAGTATAAGCGCCAGATATCCATAAGCGATGGGTGACACGATGTACTAATAATGCGTGAACACCCGGGTAAGTGAGTAAAATTTCCAGCGTATTACGCGCAGCAGGATCACGTGCAAAAACGCACTGAACATCTTCTGACCACTGCTGCCATAAAGTTTGCTTATGCTTAACTTGCTTCATCGAACTGACCCATTTTAATTATGATATACGCCAGGATGTTTTACTTGAAATAGGCGCTCCTGGTACTTTAAAGAAAGAACCGGGATAACGTTCATCCTCAAAAGGTAAGTCTTCTCTAGGCGCACTTATTTGCGTTTGTTCTTTTACATCAACGTCAGAAGATTGAAGATCTTGTTTTAGCTCTTGCATAATATTTACCTCTAGATAGTTTGTAAAAATTGATTGAGTTCCTGATTCATGGGCGTACGTTTATGTTGCTGTACAAACTGTCGCACCACAGGTAACAAGCTTTGTGCCTGGAGTCGATTTAATTCAATACCTATTTGCTGATAAGCATAAATAACACCTTTACTGCCTGAATGTTTACCTAACACCAGCTGATGATGTCGGCCCATAATGGCAGGATCTATGCCTTGATAATTGAGCGGATTTTTCAAAAAACCATCCACATGTATGCCCGCTTCATGGCTAAACACATCACGGCCAATCAAACTTTTGCGGCTACCAATCGTATCGCCTGATGCTTGTGCAACTTGCTCTGACAAAATACTGAAATTATACAAATCAATATTCGTTTCTATGCCGTATAGCTGTTTCAGACCAACAACCACTTCTTCCAGGGCGGCATTACCTGCACGCTCTCCAAGTCCGTTGACCGTCGTATTTACATGCGTTGCACCGCCAACGGCAGCCGCCAAAGTGTTTGCGGTCGCCAGCCCTAAATCATCATGGGCATGCATTTCAATATCCAGGTCAGTGACACTTCTCAGGTGTTGAATCGCACTGAGAACACCAAAAGGCTCCATAATGCCGACCGTGTCGGCAAAACGAATTCTTTTTGCACCCGCTTGCTGGGCTGTTTCGGCTATTAATGCCAAAAAGTCAGGGTCAGCACGCGAGGCATCTTCCATACCGACGGAAACATCCAGGCCAAAGTCTAATGCCTTGTTAACGTACTCATGAATGGTTTTTAATACCCATTTACGGCTTTTGTTCAGCTTATGTTTGATATGTTGATCCGATGCAGAAATGGACAGGTCTACCATATCAACTTGCATATTCCTGCATAAAGTCAAATCCTGCTCACACATCCGCGACCATATCAGCAAATAACACGGTAGCTTGATCGCAGCAATTGCATTGATTTCATCTTGTTCCTGTGCTCCCATAGCTGGAATACCAATTTCCAGTTCAGGTACACCCATATTAGCCAAACTCTGCGCAATCAACAGTTTTTCCTCTAAGGAAAAAACCACACCGGCAGATTGTTCACCATCTCTAAGCGTCGTGTCATCAATAATGATCGAGCGAGTTTGACGTTTCATAGCGATATTTAGGCGTAAGTGGGTGCAAAAGCCTTTTCAGGATCTTCAACCGGTTGATTGGTTTTACTGTCCCAATAAGGCGAAAGTTTACGTAAAGTTGCTGCAATTTGCGGCATCACTTTGATCACTTCGTCTACTTCGCTCATGCTGTTATAACGCGAAAATGAGAACCGAATGGTGCCATGTGCCGCAGTGTAAGGTATATCCATAGCGCGCATCACATGCGACGGTTCTAAAGAACCCGAGGTACAGGCAGAACCACTGGAAGCAGCAATTCCCGCTTTATTCAATAGCATTAAAATCGCCTCACCTTCAATATATTCGAAAGCAATATCCGTCGTATTAGGTAAACGATTACTAACATCACCGGTAATAAAACTGTGTGGCACCGCGGCAATAATTGCTTGCTCAAGCTTATCGCGCATGGCTTTTACCTCAATGTTTTCATACTCGATGAATTCCTGCGCAAGCTCACAGGCTTTACCTAAAGCAACAATAGATGCTGTATTTTCAGTACCCGCACGACGTCCACGCTCCTGATGTCCACCGCGTAATAAAGGTCTGTAACGAGTACCACGACGTAAATACAACACGCCAATGCCTTTAGGTGCATGTAATTTATGGCCCGAAATTGATAACATATCAATTTTGGTGTCTTGTAAATTCATGGGGATTTTGCCGACTGCCTGTACTGCATCAGTATGAAACATGACACCCGCGTCATGAGCCATTTCGGCCATTTTCTCCACCGGAAAGATAGTGCCGGTTTCGTTATTTGCCCACATTACTGAAACAATGGCGACTTGATCTGACAGCAGACTTTGATAAGCGTCCAGATTAAGACGACCTATTTTATCAACCGGCATACGGTGTATGGTGTAACCATCTTTTTCCAGGAAATCACATAAACTCAATACAGCGGGATGCTCGACTGCAGTCGTGATAATTTCCTTGCGATTAGGCTGTGCTTTCAGCGCTGATAAAATAGCGGTGGAATCCGATTCGCTGCCACAAGACGTAAAGATAATTTCCGAATCATGTTCAGCGCCGATCAGGTCCTGAACCTGTTTACGTGCTTTTTTAATGCCGCGAGCAACCCCGTCGGCAAATTTATGAATAGATGACGGGTTACCAAACTGTTCACTAAAATAAGGCATCATGGCATCTACAGCCATAGGATCAACCTTGGTCGTGGCATTATTATCTAAATAAATATCAGTCATACGCTTAGGCTCCTTCAGTCTCAATTTGTACCATTGTTTCCGCAACTGGCATTTGAGAAGCAGGCACAACTTTAATAAATTCACCCATTTCTTCCATCAGACGCTGTTGAATACCGGCAATCGTCATTGCGGCCATTTGACAGCCGCTACAAGCCCCTGTCATATTGACATAAACCGTATTACCCGCAACTTCAACCAACTGAACATCACCCCCATCGGCCATCAATTGCGGGCGTAAAGCCTCTAACACCATTTCTATGCGTTTTATGCGTTGCACGCTGGTTAAAGGTGCTTTTGGTGCATCAGAAACAGTGGGTACAACCGGCGCTGCATTAGGATCAAATTCTTCACCTCTTTCTAACATCACTTTAGCTAAAATCTCTTCGATCGCTTCATGACAAGATGAACATCCCCCGCCCGCTTTAGTAAAATTGGTGACATCTTCAACGGTACGTAATTTATTAGCCCAGACCATTTCTTCAATCATCGGCTGATCAACCGCAAAACACTTACAAATTAAAGCGCCCTCTTCATGATCGTCTTTCCAGACTTCACCCCGATAATTTGCGACAGCCGCCTGTAATGCTTCTTTGCCCATAACAGAGCAATGCATTTTTTCCGGGGGTAAGCCATCCAGTTGCGAGGCGATATCCTGATTCGACACATTCAGTGCATCATCAATGGTCATCCCTTTAATCATTTCTGTTAAAACAGATGAGGAAGCAATCGCAGAGCCACAACCAAAGGTCTGAAAACCTGCATCTTCGATAATTTCACTATCATCATTAACCCGTAATGTTAAGCGTAACGCATCCCCGCAACTAATTGATCCAACCTCACCTATTGCATTAGCATTGTCTACTGCACCTGCATTTTTAGGGTTGAAAAAATGATCTTTAACTTTTTCTGAATAATCCCACATAGCTATTTCCTCAAATTTTTATGAACAGGTTTTGGCTGAACCGCCGTTTGCTTCGGTAGAAAATGAAGTGCCACAAGCACAACTCTTAGTCGCATTGGGATTAGTAAACTTAAAACCAGAGCCATCTAAGCCATCAAGAAAATCAACTGATATACCATCCAGCATTGGAAAACTGTCGGCATCAATAAAAAGTTTTACTGCGCCACAATCGATAACCGTGTCATCATCGTTTTGTTGTTGTTCTAATTTTAAGCCGTACTGCAAACCAGAACATCCACCATCAGTTACTGCGATACGCAATCCTGCTGTGGGTTTTTCAGAATTGGCTATAAACCGGCCAACTGCGCTAATAGCATTTTCGGTCAATGTGATCATTTGTGTCTCCTGCAAGATTGCTTGGCATTGTTTTTGTAAATATATTTAGCAACCTGCATGCCATTTTCTATAAATGAATTTAATTCATTGTTTTTTAAGATATTTATTTTTTATAAAGCATTATTTTCAGGGCAGGTTAATAACAACCAGGTGTTTTTTTTGTAAGGTTTACTACAATTTTGGAGAATATTATGAAGATTGAAGATTTAAACATGGGTGATGTCGTTTATGCCGCTCACGATATAATTGATGACGGCTCTATGCCCGACAATAAAGCAGGTGATATTTTGGCAAAAGCAGGTGCACGTGGTGCCGTTGTTATGCTGGGGCACACCGAAGAAGTACCCAAGCAAGACATTTATCTGATCCGTTTTGAAGATGAAAATCTAGACCTTGGTCGCCCTATCGGATGTTTAGCTGAAGATTTAGTACTCGAACAGGAATAAAATGAATACCGTCACCGCCTATCATCAACGTACAAAGCATAGCTTGAAAAAAGGCTATGCCAAAGGCCCGGAAACCCTGGATTGGGATGACCAACCTGACCCTTTTCGCCGTTTCGAAGGTTGCCCTGTTTATGCTTTACCGAAACCAGGCAGAGAACTCGCAACGACGTGGGCAGAACTGGATCAACAATCTCATATACCCTCAGAATCCCTTAACCTGGATAATATAGGCTTATTACTAGAACTGGCTTTTGGCTTATCGGCCTGGAAAGAGTTTGGTCCAAACCGCTGGGCATTGCGTTGCAATCCTTCCAGTGGCAACCTGCATCCAACTGAAGTGTATGTGATTAATGGCGTGACGGATTTATTACCGCAAGGTGTCTATCATTATGTAAGCCACGACCACCATTTAGAACAGCGTTGTACCTTTGCAAATGCAAAAGTACCCCACTCTCTTTTAATAGGTCTTAGCTCGATACATTGGCGTGAGGCATGGAAATATGGCGAGCGTGCTTTTCGCTATTGCCAGTTAGATATTGGACATGCACTGGCCGCACTCAGTTATGCAGCCAGTGTATTAGGGTGGCGAGTAGAGCTGTTAAGTGATTATTCTGATGCGGATATTAGTGCTTTATTAGGCTTAAATCATCAAGATGATTTTGTCGCCAGGGAAGGCGAAACAGCCGATCTTCTGTGTCGTATTCACTACAATGATAGTGCTATGGACACCGAGCTGGAACGAGAAGCACTGATAAACAGCCTGCAATCTTCATCCTGGCTGGGTAAAGCGCAATCCTTGAAGGCTTACCATATGTTTCACTGGCCGGTTATTGATGCAGTGTCACAAACAGCACAAAAAGTTACTCATCAAACAAGCCATAGTCAAGCACAGCTCCCTGTTGCTGTTACATCACACTGCACGCTTCCCGCGAGTCAACTCATCAGACAACGGCGTAGCGCACAAAATTTTAATGCAAAATCCGCAGCAATAAGTCAGCAGGCTTTCTTTAGAATGCTAGCCGCACTAACAACGCATAACTCTGCTCCATTTAACGCGTGGAATTGGTCACCTGCGGTACATTTATGTTTATTTGTCCATAAAGTAGAAGGCTTAGTGCCCGGCCTGTATTGCTTGCCACGCTCAGAACAAGGCTTGGCTCTATTACAGGCGCAACTGAGCCCGGACTTCAAATGGCAGCCCGTTGAAGCATTTCCATCGCTGTACTTACTGTATGCAACAGCGACTAATCTAAAGCAAACCATAAAAACTTTATCCTGCCACCAACCCATTGCCTCTGACGGTGTGTTTAGCTTAGCCATGCTGGCTGAATTTAAAGACCTTGTTGCCGAGCAATCCTGGCATTACCGTCGCTTATTTTGGGAGTGCGGATTATTAGGTCAAATTCTTTACCTTGAAGCGGAAGCGGCTGGTATACGTGGCACAGGCATAGGCTGCTTTTTTGATGATGATGTGCATGGTGTATTAGGTATTGCGGATGGAGATGATACGCTACAAAGCCTGTATCATTTCACCGTCGGTGAATCTCTGGAAGACACACGTATTCAAACCTTGCCTGCTTATGAGCATTTGCTTTGACAATAACTGCTCACGACAACATGAACCCTCTACAGGATATGAGCTACGAGGTGTCCCACTATGTCACAAAATTGAGAAACCGGGAAAATGATAGAATTTAATACTGAAGTAGATGCTAGCGGCCTGCAATGCCCTTTACCTCTTTTGCGTCTAAAAAAAATCATAAGCAAAATGCAGGCAGATGAGATTGTCCGTGTCATTGCGACTGACCCAGCCGCGCACCTGGATATCGGGGTGTATGTCGAACAAAGCGGTCATGAAATGCTGCAATATATTAAACAGGAAAGCAGACATGTTTTTTACATTCGTAAAAAATAAGAGATGATTTTTAATTGATACCTGTTTTATGGGTTTCTCTATAAGCCAGCTTGATTGATTTTTAATAAACAACTTAAGTTGACAGGGTTATTAAAAAGAATTACTTTCAGTGTTAATTTATTCGAATGTCTGAATAGCTGGTTAATATGATTTATCAGGGCATTTGACAGGATAAATTGGATAGCAGGCAAATGTGCCTGATTTGTCGGTGAATACTGTGGAATATCAGGGCGAATGTGCTTGTTAATAATATAGTTATGTTTTCAACCTTAACATACGGAAGCTTAATCCCAAGACGTCTTAGAAACCATGAAACAGGAGAAAGAACAATGGACATAAATACAATCAGGGAAGCAAGCGCAAATATTGTTTCTCTAACTAATATAGGTATGTTTTTATCATTTCTACTTATTTAAATGATTTCATAAATGAATGGCCTTTTGTAGTTTTAATTATAGTGTTCTTATATAGAGATTCCTTGGAAACCCTTGATATTAGTTGGCGTGGTCTGAAAATGACACGAAATGTTATTAATGTTACGCTTGCAAAAGCTGGTATTACATTTCCCGTATTAATGAACTGAATTTTAATGTACTATAGCTTTCCCAGTTCTCCGTTATCAATCATATTTTTGTGCCAGCCCCTTACTCAGTCGATATTCGAAAAAAAGTGCTCAATGCTATTGAGATAGACAAACAAAGTAAACCTGATATAGCTAAACGTTTCGCTGTTTCTTATTCTTTTGTTTATACCTTATGGCAACATTACCAGGAAACTGGCATGATTGCAGCCAAAAAAGTAGGCGGGCATGTTGCACCAAAAGTAGATGAAGCGGGTGCTCTTGAGATAAAAGAATGGCTAATAAAAAAGCCTGATTTGACACTAAATGATCTTTGTGACCGATATGCTGAACACTTTGGTATTAGCATGGGGAAAAGTTCAATGGATAGAGCTCTTAAGCGTATGAATATTCGATATAAAAAAAAGTCCGTACGATCCAGCTAAATATTGTGACCGAACTAAAAAGCTAAAAATAGACTATTGCACTGAAATCGCCGATATATCGCTCGATAAGCTCATTTTTCTTGATGAAATGGGCGCAGGACTGAATCTCTCACCTCTTTATGGGCGAGCACCGTCAGATCAGCGTGTTTATGATGAAGCGCCGGTTGCTAGAGGGCAGCGTATAAGTATGGTCGGGGCAATGACATCAGCCGGTATGAAAACCGCCTTAAATTTTGAAGGAACCATGACAGGACTTGTATTCCTCTACTTTTTGAAGCATTTTCTTTGCCCCTTACTCGCTGAAGGTGACTATGTTGTGATGGATAATGCCTCAGTTCATAAAGTAGATGAGATTAAGGATCTTATTCAAAAGACAGGAGCAAAGCTTATTTATCTACCGCCTTACTCACCTGACCTTAACCCGATTGAATTAGCATGGAATAAAATTAAACAGTACTTACGCAAACAAAGACCACGAACCGTTGAAGCGTTATATCAAGCTTATGCCGAAGGGTTGAAATGCATCAGTACAGATAATGCTCTAAGCTTTGTTAATCACTCAATGAAGTTCGCTATTTAAGTGGGATATGTAATATTTCAATTGAAGCGATCCTCCCTATGTTTGTATTAGTTGAACCTGACGAAATAACTGATGAAACATTAAATTTAGTCATAAAAAGTATCGGAAATACTGAATACGCATGGAGGCATCTAAAAGATATTGCTGAAGATTCTGGGTTTTCCTTAGAATCAACAAAAAACAAACTAACAGGACTCATTGAGCATGGCTATGTAGTTGAGATTGAAAAATATAGTCAAAAAGTTTATGGCTTATCATCAAAAGGCCAAGCTGAATTTCATAAAATAAAAACATAATCCGAAAATCAAATGGACGCGGTGAAGCTGTAGGAAAACTTAAAATTCAGTAATTTCGCAAAAATTGAAATTTTTAAGATACTGATATTTAAGGATAATATTTTTATCTAAATTGTGGTTTTATAGATTAAAGAGGTTTTTCTACAACTTTTCTAAGTGTAATGAATTTATAGGAGAGTTTTTAACACACAGGGGGCAATTAGATGAAGGTGACTATGTTTTTAAATATGAGGCTAAAGAGCCTAACCAAAAAATAATAATGCGTGATGCCTTCCTACACTGATAAAAATATTGTTAATTCATGGCTGCAAAACGCAAAGCCATGGATTACCGCCATTCGTGATAATGAAATAGAAAGTAGATCGCTGATTACAAATAAGGCAATAATAGATACTATTTTACAAACGTCACCTAAAAGCGTGCTTGATATAGGCTGCGGTGAAGGATGGTTGGCTAGAGAGCTACGTAAATCAGGAATTAATATACTCGGTATAGACATAGTTCCTGACCTAATTGAGGCTGCTAAAAAAGAAGGTGGTGGTAGATTTGAACTAGTATCATATGAAGATTTGGCTCAGGGTGTTATTAAAGAGAAATTTGATACTATTGTTTGCAATTTTTCCCTATTCGGTGATATCACTGTCACAAATATATTCCAATATATACCTAGGATGCTGAATGATAATGGATATTTTATTATTCAAACTATTCACCCTATTGAAAAGTGCGGAGATGCTAAATATGAGGACGGTTGGAGAAAAGGCTCATGGGCTGGTTTTAGCAATGAATTTAGTAACCCCGCACCATGGTATTTCAGAACACTTGAGACATGGAAAGCATTGTTTCATCATAGCGGCCTTGATCTTAGCGATCTAATTGAACCTATAAACCCCCAAACAAAAACGCCCGCTTCTATCATCTTCATTGCAAAGCTGGCAGTTAACAAATCGTCCAACTTGACCGACGCAAACAACGCACTGTCAAGTTAACTCAAACGTTAGGCGAATAAAAAATGAGCATTATTGATATTATTACGCTATTCGGAATAATGATTGCACTTGCAGCGTTACCAAGTGCTAGTGTTGCTTTAGTGATTACACGTTCAGCTACATTCGGTGTAGCTAATGGTGTTGCGGTAACTGCCGGTATCATACTAGGTGATTTGGTATTTATCCTGCTTGCTATTTTTGGTTTATCGGTTGTAGCAGAAACAATGGGCAGTCTATTTATGATTGTTAAGTATCTCGGAGCCACATATCTTCTTTGGTTGGGCTACACATTAATCGCCTTCAAAAGCACGACCACAATAACAGTAGATAAAACTGTAAAAAAACAAAATTTAGTTACAAGTTTTATTGCAGGCTTTATTTTGACTCTGGGTGATATTAAAGCAATTATTTTTTACGCAAGTTTATTACCAGTATTTGTTAATCTTTCTATACTCCAGGCGTCAGATGTTCTAATTATAATATCTGTCATGGTTGTCAGTCTTGGTAGCGTAAAAATTCTATATGCGGTTTCAGCAGCTAAGGTAGTAACATTTGTAACAGGTAAAAAGCTTGATAACGTGGCTAGAAAAACAGCTGGTGGTTTTATGCTAGGCGCTGGGAGCTATTTAATTGTCAAAGCCTAACATACACATAAACACAAAGGAGAAAAGGGGGCAGCAACACAGAGGGATGTTCAGGTCTTTGATCTATGGTTACCTGCGTAGATTACCATAGGCCATAGATCAAAGACCTGCCCCCTACCTTCAGAAACCTTATATAAGCCTCTTGTGAATGAATGGGCAGTTTATGAAAATTCTAATGAAGTTCCAGAACTTTTGGAGGAGAGTGCATAAATATGAGTAATAACAAAGCTAGTATAACTGAGCAAAAACAAAGAGACCCTGATTTAATCAATGCAGAAGTGGCAATAAAACGGGCAGCCATTAAAGGGAGGAAATTGGCAGAAATGTCTGGCACGGCTGTTGTTACCATGAAAAATGGTGTAATCAATGAAGAATACCCAAGCCATACTAATTAAGCTTGTATTCTTATCATATATAGAGCTTGGGTTTGTGTTCTAGGCAAGTTAAAGTTTCACGTAAATAACAAGGAGTCAATATGCAAATAAAATCAACCCGTAGGCTGGGTTAGATTTTCAAGCGGAGCGCGGAAAACGTAACTCAGCATGTATGCAGATAAGCTGGGTTACGCGGTGGAGCTGCTAACCCAGCCTACGCGCTATGAAATTTACACGACTTAATGTATTCACGATGCAATAGGAATACACAATGATATTACAAGAACAAATTATTGAAGAATTAAAACAAATTCCAAGAAAAAAAAGCAAAAAAAAGATCAGGTCTTTGATCTATGATTTCCTACGTAGATTATCATAGATCAAAGACCTGACCCCCTACCTTCGTGTTCCGCCCTTCACCTCCAACGTCCTGTTGCTGATTTGATGTTTTGCCCTCCTCCATGTCACCATGAATTCATCGGCACCAAACTTTACGATTACTATGGCTTCATCTGAAAACCCTCGCTTCATCACGTCTGCATTACTGTAGCGCTTAGGGCTTAAGGAGTCGCAGTTACTCCGACCCAAAGCCGACGGCTCTTCACTGGGTAAGATAGTCAACTATCTCTCGATCTACCTACCTTCGTGTGTAGTGGTCAAGTAAATTCGTACATAACGATCGGTTTTTTAAGCGGCTTCTTTCTCCGCTTGGATTGGGGTTAAATAATTGTTATAACTATGTAGTAACTTCTCATTATCCACTGGCAGCGGCCGCACGAATGACTTCCGATAACGGAGGAATCCCTTCTAACTTCAGTAAGCGACTTTTTAAATAACCCCAAAATGACATGCCGTGCTTTCGGCAGGTCTTCTTGAGACTGGCAAAAGTATCACGGGCTTTCCGCCCTGCATCACTTCGTGTACTCCCGCTGATTTTTCGTTTCTTGACGTAATCCCTTATATCCCGTTCGCTTAAATTGTTATGAAGTGGGAGGTAGGGTTTGTCGAGTACACGGAGGAGTTCATGTTGATTTTTCCCCATTCGCCCGAGGGCCTGGTTAAGCGTTTCGTAACAGGTTTTGGTACTGCATAGGATTTGAAAGCGCTGCCTGATACTGCTCGCCTGTTCGGTAACAGGATTAAGTTTATAAGCTTTCAGGTCATGGTAAATCGACCAAAGCTGGTCGCGTGCGTCATCTACTGCCTTGGTATGGCTGTCATTTAAAGGAATCAGGCGATTAATCACTCGTTCGGCATGGATCCAGCACAAGGCATGATCAAAGACGTTAAACTGCCCTGCATCATCACTGATAATTGAAAAGTCAGAGGAAATGCCTTGGTCTAGCAGCCCTCCCATCAAAGCACCTTCCGTGACTATTTTTCTGTGCCGAGGTTTAACGATGCCTTGCTGATCCAGCCATTCGCACCAGTCAGGTGCCGTGTTAATGCAGACACTGATATTTTCCAGTGTCGCCAAGATTACAACAGACAGCTTATTTTGTGCCATGTATTCAATGGCACCTGTGTTCAATGTATAAAGCGTTGTTTTGCCTTGTGATAGACAGTTTAAAAAATTGATTCTGCTTTTACTTTCTGTACTACTGAACCAGGCAAAAAAATCATTGCCAATATGTGTGCAATAGCCATTTTGCCCTTTATGCCGTGCGCCAGTATCATCTGTATGAATATATTTAGAAACGGATAATCCCGTCTTCAGTAATTCATCTTTTTCGGCATGAAAGTCGTCCAGATCTTCTGTTAGTATATAACTGAGCTTACCGCTCGAAATATCGACGCCTAAATCACGAATTTGTTCCAGTAGTAATGGCTGTGTGACATGTTGGTGATGGTATTGATAGAGAATAAAGGCAATAAGGCTTTTACCAAAGCTACCTCCCTGAATGTCTTCGGGAAGCTGACCTAAAATCGTAAGACCCTCTGGCGTTATATATTCTGCTAAACGATAACGAATGTTATGAGTTTGAAAGGTAATATCCTGAATAACACGATCCTGATACCCTTTAAAGCGTGAACCCTCTGGGATTTCATCCGGCTGAATAATTTGGGTTTCATCTATTTTGAGGTTGCCTTTTTTACTGCGCCTTGGGCCTTTTTTCCTTTTTGATGAGGAGTCATCACTTCCTGGGGCACCCTCCTTATCCATTGTACTCGGTTTGATTTTAGGCTTTGTGGTTTCGCCTTTAAGCTTGAGTATCTCTTGTGCTAACTCATCAATCTGCTTTTGTTGCCAGGCAAGCATTTCCAATAACACATCGACTAGCGGTGTGCGATCTTCTTTGTTTATCTCTGGTAATTCAGGTTTAGGCGAGTTCATAGAATATATTGTAAAGCAACTTTTTAATATTTTCCCGTGGATAATGAGAAGTTTCACTATGTACACGGAAACTATTGTAATACTTGATGTATTGCATAATATCTTTCTCTGCCTGTTCATAAGATGAATAAAAAGTCTTAGGCATCCATTCAGATTTAAAGCTTCTAAAACAACGCTCCATCGGTGCATTATCCCAACAGTTACCACGCCGACTCATGCTTTGCTTGATCTCATATTCCGACAATTGCTGCTGGAATACCTTACTGGTGTAATGGCACCCCTGATCAGAATGAAACATCAAGTTCTTGGGCTCTCCTCTAGCCGCATAAGCTAATTTTAACGCTCGTGTAGTCAATACTGAGTCAGGACTAGTTGAGCAAGCCCACCCCACGATACGGCGCGCATTTAAATCAATCACCAATGCTAAATATATCCAGCCTGTACCCGACCAAATATAGGTGACATCACCACACCAAACTTGATTAGCCAGTTCGGTAGAAAATTCACGGTTTAAGTGGTTATCCGCTATGTTTGATGGCTTTTCAGCCACCTTGTAACGATGTGCGCCTGGCTGTTTACTTGTCAGCTCCGCTTCTTGCATTAAACTCCGTGTTTTGAAGCGTCCAACAGATTCACCTTGCTGTTTTAATTGAGCAGAAAGGGTACGACTCCCCGCTGAACTGCGGCTCGCTTCATGTAACGCAATAACCTTGGATTTTAACCTGTCTCGCTCAGGATCTGCCTTGTTTGCATGCTTACGGTGGTAGTTGTAACTACTACGACTCATCTCAAATGTTTGCAATAATTCGCATTGTTTGTATTGCTCTCTTAACTCATCAATTAGCATTAAAATTGATACACGTCCGATATTAAGAGAGCTGAAGCCTTTTTTAAAATCTCTTTCTCCCTCTTTAGTTTCTTTATCTGACTTTCCAAATCTTGAATCTTTTGCTGATCAGAAGTAATCGCTCGGCTTCCTTTTGGCGTAACACCATGACGCTCTTCTTTTAATTGAGTGACCCAACGGCGCATTGCTGTAGTTCCAACGCCCATAGCTTCGCAAGCATCATTTATGGAATATGCCTGATCTAATACCAGACTGGCCGCTTCATGTTTAAATTCTGTTGTATAACTTTTTCGTTTACTCATTGGTCTGCATCTTTGATTAAGGGGTTATTATAAACTCCTATCGTTTAGTACAGGATTATTAGACCACTACAAATACAACAACACGTTACGGTGAGAATATTGGACTTCGGTGGCCGCGGGCACCTTATCCCCTTGTTGCCGCCTTACGAAGGTTCACTTTCGTTTAGGTGATCGATTTGGCTAGAGCTTCCTTCAGATTCCGCATTGGCTCCCAATAACCGTGTTTCCCTGTTGGGTAGCTACCGGGAGTTTCTTTGGACACCCTTGCTTTCGCCTACTTTTTCCCTTCTCACAGGGCAAAGGCTGGACTTCCACCAGCTAGCTGACTATCATGCCAGTCACACCGCTTCGCGATCACAATCTAACCTTGTTCGTTATATTTTTTTAGACTAGAGCTTCCAACCATTTTCCTGCAATTATATTTAATAATTTTTTTAATTTTTAATTTTAAGCAAACCATGAATAAAAATTGCTCTCCTTATTAACGAGTAACTTATCAAGCATTACCTTTCTTTACTAACTCTCCATATTCCTCAGGTGTAATGGTTCCCCCTGATTCATCAGCAATTGTCTGATCTCGTTTGGGTAATGCATCTTGCAATACATCAATACGTTTCCATTGTGCTGCGGGCGTTTTGCATTCAGCCTGAGGAATATATTTTGAAGTTTCTAACCGTTTGTATTTATGGATATAACGTGGACAATTCTCAAAAATCTCAGTGATATTGACACGCACAATTAGCTCTGCCTCATGAAAATCTGCGATTAAGGCATCATCACTACTTACGGTTGCTGTTCCATGCACACGAACACGATGCGGTACCTCGAAATTGATAAATAGCATTCCGATTTTGTTACAGGCAGTAATATTTCCCATTGACAGAAACATTCCATTTCCATCATAACTTGGAAACGCCAGTGTCTTGCTGTCTATGACCTTCACAAATCCAGGGTTACCTCCTTTATAGGAGCATGTAGGATAGCCACGGTGATCAACCGTAGTCAGAAAAAACATGTCTCGTGATTCAATAAAAACTTTGTTCTCATCGCTAATCTCAGATTGAACAATGTTTTCACCGACAGAGTCAGCTAATTGTTTTGTATCAAATTTATCCTGCATATTTTTATGTTGTTTACCGTATATTTCACTCATAAGTCCTCCGATATTAAATTTTTCTGAGACGTAGCAAATGTTGACCGGAAAATAATAATAGCTGCCATGCCAAAGCCATAAGTTGTAACGCTAATACTGGTAAATAAATAAAAATGAAAAAACATGGGGAAAATCCCTTCAGGAGCAAAATTATCTGCCTTGGCATCGAGTAATATCGGGAACATAGACATAAATAAAAACATACTTGAATTGGTAAATGCACCGATAACCATTGACCAGCTCACATGCCAGGGTAGAGGTACTTTTGCTGAGTAAACACCGAAAATAAGGGCACTCATTAACAAAAAGTCAATATGCGCTTGCAGTAACCGATGAAAGCCTTTAAATATCATCGTCATAAATGGTACGCCTAAGCTGGTACCGACTAAACACCATGCCAAAAATAAAGCCATCAGCAACCATAGTGCAGCCCCTCTTAGTAAAAGTACATTTCCTGAATGTCTTGAATCTTGGTTCATTTTATTTCCTTTTTTTATCAAAAATACACAAAGCATCACGCTATCAATTTCGCCAAGTCAAACTATATAATGATTGACTCTGCACTGCTCGTCTGTAACGGAACGATTATTTGATTGATACGGTTATGTTTTTGTTTACCTCAAGTTAGATTGCTCCTATCATTGCCAGACAGATAAATTTTGTTTGAGCATCCAAGCAATGAAAACAGACCATTTAAAACACTCTCAAGCAAAGGAAAATTTAGCATCAACGCTAGGCGTTAAATACACGACTCATGATTTTCCGGTAAATGAAAGGCGAGACAGGTTACATGAATTTATTAATCGAGAATATGCCAAAGTTGAAATTACCCCACCCGCTATTAATGACAACTTATTTAACGAAGTCACTATTTATCCATGGAAAGATCTTCGGCTGTCCTCCGTTCGATCTAATGCAATAGGGCTTAAGCGAAAAGCTCACGAACCCAATTTGTACAGTCAAGATGCCTATTTTTTGGTTGTTCTTGTTTCCGGTGATTACCGTTTACAGCAAAATGGAAAAGAAGTCTTTTTACAGCCGGGGGATATGTCAATATATGATGCGACGCTAGCACATCAAATCAGTTGTTCTAAAAGTTTTGAAAAACTGATAATTTCTATTCCACGCGCCATACTTAGAGACAGATTTTCGGGGGTTGAACACTGTACTGCAATACGTATTCCTGGAAATTCTGGAACAGGTGCCATTGCAACAAATTTCATTCGTTCCACTTTAAACCAGACAAACCAGTTATCTATATCTGAGTTTTCCGCATTGTCTGACTCTTCACTCGACCTGTTAACTTTAACTTTAGCAACAATACGTCCAGAAAAATTCAACCTATCCAATAGTCACTCTCTTACCCTTAAAAGGGTCAAAGTATATATCGAGGCGAACCTCTCCAATTCAGATATAAACCCCACTATAGTAGCCAACGATATTGGGCTGTCTTCTCGATATATTAATACATTCTTTAAAAAGGAAGAGACTTCATTGATGCGTTATATCTGGAGACGTAGGCTTGAAAATTGTCGCAATGATTTACTTGACCCTACCAATATTGGAGACCGAATTTCTGATATTGCTTTTCGTTGGGGATTTAACGATTTGTCTCATTTTAGCCGGGTTTTCAAACAGCAATACGATTTGTCTCCAAAGGACTACCGTCAAAAATGGATCTTTAAAAATTCCAATGAAATATAATCGGGATAGGGAGATGCTTCACAGCACCTCTCCTCCCACACCACCAGGCATACGGATCACGTACCATGGCGGTTCATTATTACGTTTCATATCATGCTACCAATGAAGGTAGCCCCAAGTTTGTAAAGTATTTATTCGACAAGCCGTAAGTCAAAGCTGGACTATTACTCAATCGCCAAGGGCCATGCGCTGATTTAGCAGTGTTCCAAGCCAATTGCCGTTTGACACCTAGTTTCCTGAGCTTTCGGTAGCCTGACCTACCCCACTGTTTGTATAAATAACACCGTAACTTCCGTCTTATCCATTTATCTATATCACGTAGCGGACTCTTTACTTCGGCTATACCAAAATATGCTTTCCAACCAAGCAGGGACTTTCTTAGCTCCGCAATAATTTGATTTGTGATTTTCCTCGTGTTCGACGACATAGCCCTCTCACCGTATATTTGAGCTTCTCCAATGCTGCTTCGGAGACTTTCAATTTATGTCCTCGGCGTGGGCTAAAGGTAAAACCCAGAAACTTTCGTTTCCATGGGCGATCTACCGCACTTTTGCTTTCATTGACCTTGAGTCTTAAGGTATGTTCTATAAAGTACGTTATACTCTGTTTTACCCGTTCACCTGCTCGCTGACTGCTTACATAGATTTGACAATCATCGGCATAGCGAACAAAGATGTGGCCTCGCTTTTCCAGCTCCCAATCTAACTCATTCAGCACTATATTGGCTAGTAATGGAGATAACGGGCTTCCTTGTGGAACGCCTTCTGTTGTTTTCTCATACTGTCCATTAATTTCAATGCCTGCTTTGAGGTAGCTATTGATCAATCGCAACAGTGTTTTGTCTTTGATCTCGCTCTTTAATGTATTCATGAGTCTATCATGATTCACACGGTCAAAGAAGGATTCAAGATCAAGATCAACCACCCATTGCTTGCCATTGTTTATTTCGCTTTGTGCAGTGCATACCGCTTGTTGGGCACTCCGCAGTGGACGAAACCCATAGCTGTTGGGATGGAATTGCAGCTCCCATCGCTGGCTAAGAATTTGGGCGATGGCTTGTTGTATCATTCGGTCTATGACCGTCGGGATACCCAATTTTCGCTTCTTGCCGTTTGCTTTGGGAATTTCTATTCGCAGTACAGGCTGTGGACTGTATATTCCTGTCTCCAGTCTGGCTTTGATGTCTGGCCAGTGCTGTGTAAGATAGTCAGGCAGTTCTTCTACTGTCATTCCATCAACACCAGCAACACCTTTGTTACGGACAACTTGTTTTAGCGCTTGCAGTAGATTGTTTCTTTCTAATACTTGCGCCATCAATGATAGTTCTTCGCTGGAGCTATGAGTATAAGCTTTTCCCATTACGGTTTGCCTTTCTAATTGAAAGATTGCGTCCACTGGTCTGTGAAAACGGCGTAATACTTCATCTTATTCATTCTCCAATAATGTTCTGACCTTCAGTGGTACAAGGAAGGAACCACCTACTATGTCTTCTGCTGACTTCTGTTATACGATCAAATCAAATTGCTTTGATTTCAGTGCTTTCCTTGCACATATAACAGATCTCTCGGGGTAAGGCACAGAGCTTTCGTTGCGTAGATGCTGGATTTATAAAACGTATCCCTTGCGTGAGTGGAAGACTTCATGGTCACGTGCCCACTGGTCTCGAATACGTCACACCTTATATCCAGTTCCTGTTCGTCACCCCGCAACTTTGCGTTGTACTTCCTTCAGCCAATACCTCACGATATTAACCTTGTCCTTTCGCTAGCCTTCGGCTTCACAAATACCTGGCAAGAGGACTTGCACCTCTCTAGTTCTGTGCCATGCCCGACACACACGTTCTAATCAGCCGCGCCGTTTTTTGGCGTCGGCTGGATTTGCTCGTTATGCGCATGATATTTCAGCCATTCAATAACATTGAAGGCATTCTTATCTGGGGGAAAAACTGGATAGAACAGCTTTTTGATCACACCGTCAGAGCAAATTAGGGTAACTCGTTTGAGCAACTTAAGCTCGGCAACTTCGAAAATTGGTAGATTGAGGGAGCTCGCGAATTTTAGCTCGGAGTCGCTCAACAATTCATACGGAAGGTTCAACCTTTTCGCTGCCTCTACTTGGTCAAGAGTCGGTTGTGCGCTTACTCCATAAATCGTAACACCAAGCGCCTGAAATTCATCGAAATTGTCTCGATATGAACACGACTGTGGTGTGCAGCCAGCAGCACCAGGTATTTCAGCCCACCCATCCGGGATAGGTACACCCGGTTTGCCGGTCATTGGATATATATACAGCACACACAAGGGGTCACACACACAAGGGGTCAGGTCTTTGATCTATGATGATCTACGTAGGTAATCATAGATCAAAGACCTGACCCCTACCTTTGACCTCTACCTTTTGTTATCATGACCTATTGTTCTGTGCCGATTGCCCTAGTGATGCCGCGTTCAGCGAACACTCAGTTGATCACCTTCATACCTAACTGAGGCAGAAAAGCCGCAGAAGATAAATGTCTGTAAGACCACCTCAACAATCAGTTCATGAGACTTGCACCTGGCTTCGAGGGCTGCGTTCAAGTGGACTTCCAATTGCTGCTCCGAGGTTAATATTATTTAATCCGTTTCCCGCAGACGTTTCACGAGTTCTGGCAGATCGTTCACGACATAGTCTGGCTTTGCAACATTCGGGTATAACGCCGTGCCCGGTCGCGCGATAAAGGCCGTTTGAAGCCCAACGTTCTTGGCTCCCGCTAAATCCCAGGCATGTGCGGCAATCATCAAGACTTCTTCCGGTCTTACGCTGAGATCATCGATAACCATGCGGTAAGTGTCCGGATGGGGCTTGTACTTCTTGACACTCTCATTGCTGAACCGTTTTTCAAACAGGTCAGTTAGCCCCGCGTTTCTTAATTGAGTTTCAGCCGCCTCGGCGGACGAGTTGGTCAAACTTACGATCCGAAAACCGGCTTCGGAAAGCATTTTCAGCCCAACAGCAACGTCGTGATGTGGCGGCAGCGATCGAAGCGGTGTGACAACTGCGACCTTGGCGTCTTGGTACTCGAGTTCAATACCTTGCGTTTCCGCCACCATCTTTAGAGCGGCGGTGCCGATTTCTCCGAAGCTGTGATAGTTTCCGCTTAAGGTTTCCACAAGCGAGTAGTGCAGCATCGTTGAAAACCAGAGCGGCAGCAGATCTTCTCGTCCGCCGAGCGCTTTGCCAACAGAGATTTTCAATGGAGTGAGATCGAGCAAAGTTTCGTTTACATCAAAGATAAGAACTTTGGGTTTAGACATGGTTATCTCCTTATCAAGTTCAGTGGTTGACGTTTGCAGCACAGAGGGGGCAAGTCTTTCAGCACAGAAGCACAGAAGGGTCAAGTCTTTGATCTATGGTTACCTGCGTAGATTATCATAGACCATAGATCAAAGACCTGACTCCTACCTTCTGCCCCCCACCTTTCGTTACCAAAATAATAGAATGACACGTTCGCTTGACAGGTAAGCTAAGCTGTTTTCCTTTTAATAACAATAGTGTCAGTACATGGCGATAGTTGTTATTTATTCGTATCTATCTTGAGCACGATTAAATTTTCTGGGCAATACGATAACAATGCAGGCCAAACATGAGCATTGCATTCACACTACTTGCACAAAGTGCAAGAATGGCAATTAATGCGATTCGATTTTCCATTTCAATGGATGCGATTAACATCGCGATACTGGCAATAAAAAAATTACTAAACACAATAATCGATGATGCAATACCTGTATGCTGATTAATTTGTTCCAGCGCAGAGTTAACTGACGGCGCCCGACCGATGCCCACACCAAAGGTAATAATAAACATCGGCAAAGCAAATGCCAGAATATGATGAAATGATGAAAGTAACAATTGAATACAGGCACCCGTCATGGCGACCGTTATCGCTAATATGATAAGTTTTCTATCTCCCATCTTTTTCTGCAATTTCAAATACACTAAATTACCCAACATAATTGATAAGGCGTTGAAGGCAAAGAGTAATCCATATTCTACCGCTCCCAGTTTCATCGTTTCCTGATAAATCGTGGAAGAAACCGCAATAAATGCAAACAGTGGCGCCAATAAAAGACTAGAGATCACGCAATAAGAAAGAAATATTCTTTTCGATAAAAAGGAAAAATATCGAGATATCACTTCACCCGTAGAAATGGCTTCTTTTGTTAAAAGGCTTTCTTTCATTGCGGCCACCATGCACCATAAAAATAGGCCAAAAAGAAATTGAACAATAAAAATCATTCGCCAGTCAGAAACTTGTAATAATACCGCGCCCATTGTTGGCGCTGCCATGGGTGCTATCGCCATGATAACAGCGATATACGAAAGCACTTGGCCTCGTTGAACAGCATCTGTAAAGCGGTCTTTTGCAATCGCCAGACTAATTGCTGAAGCACTGCCGGCACCAAATCCCTGCAACATTCGATAGATAACAAAATGATCTAAATCATTTGCAGTAGCGCAAAGAATGCTTGCGACACAATAGATGGCAATCCCGACTAACAATGGTTTTTTTCGACCGAAATGATCGGATAGCGGACCGAACATTAATATGGATAAGCAAAAGGCAACAAAAAAACCAGACAATGCCAAATTAATATACGTCAAAGGTTCATGCCAACTCGCCTCAAGATCGGGAATGGCAGGTAAATACATATCCGTTGAAACGGGTGCAAAGGCTGCTAAAAAGGCCAATAAAATAACAATTCTAATCATAATTTAAAAATAACGGTGATGAAACCTTTAACTAAGCACACAAAGGGTCAGGTGCCCTCTCCAGCAGCGAACCTATCCGGAGTCGATATGGCTGATATCAACAGGTCTGGAAACAAGCTTATCAAACTCCTGCCCCGTCGACCACGATTACTGCGTGCGTTTCATTGAACGCTTTACGATTGCTCTTGATAATCCGTCATATTACCTATAATAAAGATGGCGATTCCGGTGATCAGGTAGAAATATAGCGCTACACCTTCAAAGCCCAGTACAAAGGGGGCTATTGGAATGGCGATACCGACGATAAACTCTATGGTTCCATGCAGTTTTAAGGGAATAATCTTTGCTACGCCCATCGAGAAGTCGGTAAGCAAGGTCATTGATAAATGTACTATAGCTAGCAAATATGCAAGCAACATCGGGCCTTCACTAAGATTCAAGATAGTTGGTGCCAAAGCAAATATGGCGACTATTGCGTAATCTAGAATGCCGTGCGTTTTTGCGTTAATGATTTTCATGTGTGAATGTCCTATTGGTTTTGTCATAACTATAATGGGCTTGATGAACAAGCCGTTGAACTATGCCCCTATCGCGGACTACCATCAGTCTGTGCGTCAGGGTAAGTAGTGGTATTAGTGCTGCCAGGCGACATCGTGTCAGGAAGTACGTGGAAATCACCCGACTCAAGTGCGGCAATAATGGTAGCGAACTGAAAACATCATCGCTAGAAACTGCAAACATCGAATTTTTCAAATCAGATTATCTGCAAATAAAAATCAGAGCTAATCCAATTGCCAATAAAGGTGTATCTTTCTGATTGAAGGTCTGTCGACGACCCAAAAGCGAGATTAAAATAGGGTGGCCACGATGGTGCCCACCCTTGGCTTGTTAAACCACCATTGCATTAGAAATCGAAACTTTCAACTTCCGCGGTTAAAAACAATGGCGCACCGCCGGTCGAAATAGTTACGGCATGCTGTGCGGTTTCCTGTCCGCCCGGCGAATTTAAACAGGTTTCCAAGTCCTGCATAGACGGAAAGTAAACTTCGGCTATGCGATGGAAAGGTGCTTGTTCCTGTCCTACGCTGGACTTAATCAGCGACGCGACAAAGCGGGTTTTTCCGGCCAGTTTTTCTACCGCCATCGGCACATGCTCCTGCTCATAGCGTTGCTCAAATATTTCGACATCAGCAGGCGTTGGGTACATCACAATCAATTTTGCTGTTTTCATAGTTTTCTCAAATGGTTTTTTTAGTGAGTGGCTAGTTTATATAGAAAATTAGCGTTTGTATCATACTAACTTTCTATGGAACAATAGGTTTTATCTATACCTATCAGGGCTATTCTCATGGAAATGCAGCAAATCCGCTATTTTTTGGCCGTCTGCGATCAAGGCACTATCACACATGCCGCGCAACGTACTTATGTCTCGCAACCGTCGTTGACGCAGGCCATAAAGAAACTGGAAGATGAAATCGGCGGGGCATTGTTTACGCGCACGCACGCCGGTTGCCAGTTAACGCCGTTAGGTCGTATGGTTGAACCTAAGCTCAGAAAAACGTATAAAGACCTTCAGGCAACCAAAGCGGAAGCTATCCGTTTTACCCGCTTTAATACCATTCCCTTGCGCATCGGCCTGATGACAACCATAGGTGCACAACGCCTATGTCCTTGTTTGGCAGAGTATCAGCAAGACTTCCCGAATATCGAATTGGAATTAATTATCGATAGCGAAGCGGATTTATTAAAGCAACTGGATTCAGGAATGCTTGATCTCGTGATCAGTGCACCGACACAAACACCGGCACTACCGTACCAATCGACATGGCTCTATGAAGAACGCTATGTGATCGCTTTCAACACGGCACATCGCTTTAATCAATTGCAAAAAATCGATCTGAAAGCCATACAGTCAGTGCCTTATTTAGACAGGCTAAATTGTGAATTAAGAGAAGATTTGAAAGGTATTTGTCAAAACCAGGAAATTAATCTTTATGCAGCTTACCGCAGTAACAGCGAAGAATGGATTTTGCGTATGGTGAAGGCGGGTATCGGCGTTGCATTAATGCCGGAATATACTTTGCCCAAGGATGCAAGCGACATCAATTATCGCTATCTTGTTGACCCTGAAATCAGTCGCCAGGTTTATGCGATATATTCGCATCAGACATCAGCAAAATCGGAATTGCTGGCATTGATTGATAATTTGAGCAGGATATAAAATTCAGTTACCTAAACCTGCTATTGAACGGTAACCGGTTAAATCTGAAGCACAGAGGGTCAGGTCTTTGATCTTTGATTACCTACGTAGATTATCATATATCAAAGACCTGCCCCCTGCCTTTCAGCATGCCATGCTTACAACCCCGAAGCAGCTCTATGATACTTGTCATGCGCGTCATAGAATGGGGACTTCAGAAGGGGAACTCTGTCGTCCTGCTTACGTAAAATCATTTCGAGGCTAAATCATTTCAACTTTCGCATACGGCCTGCTGGCTTGTGCCCATCGTGCTTAACATTTGGAGTTTCCTCCGCCTGCCCGATGTTAACTATCTGGTGGTTGACCTACCTTGCCAGAGAGAGACTTTCACCCGCTGGAATTATCGACCTTGCTCGGGCCGCACACCCCTTTGATTTCTAGAAGGAAGCGCCGATCCAGGCGCCTAGGACGACGGCATCGGCAATGACGCCGGTACCGCCGGGTTTCCGTATGTATTGAACCGCGAGCTGAAAGAAAGCAGAGGAGAAAGCAGAGGGTCAAGAAAGCAGAGAGAAAGCAGAGGGTCAGGTCCCGAATTGAGAAAGCAGAGGGTCAGGTCCCGAATTGCGAATTTATTGACAAATAAGCTACAAATGAGAATCGTCAGCTCTCGCTCAATTTCAACAAAAACATTATTACTCCGAAATAACTGGGGGCGAATAACTGAGGTCAGGGGTAAAATTTAATTTTACCCCTGACTCGAATGGCACTTACTTAAGAATAAAACACATAAATCATAGTGAGTTACTTTATTTTCTTCGGGTGTCCATTCTTTCTAATCACTGCTCTTGCTTCTTCTCTAGGTTTCATTAACAAGGAAAAAGGCTTTGGTCTTCTTTTTACTGCACGAGGCTCTATTCGACCAGAACGATTTCCAACCCGCTGCTGAGCAATTAATACAAATAATGATTCTTCAATGACTCCTGTACCAGTAAGAGCCGTCTGTTGAGTCCATGCCAACCACAATTGTAGTGTATGCTTAAAGCTAAGCTGGCGTGGTAATATATCGACTAATAAAGCCGTTTGAGCCATCAATAGTCGAATCAGATTATAGGCCAGAAAATAGACCCATATCTCCTTTTCACTCATTTCGGGTGTTTTACAGCTGAGCGTTTCCATGCCCATCGTCGTTTTTATATTCCGGAAATCAACTTCAATCTGCCAGCGTTTTTTATACAAAACCTTGAGTTCTGGTTTCGATGCTTCTTTAGGGCATAGCAATGTTGTTATGAGTATCTTGCCATGAGTGCTTAACTCACGGATAAGTAACGTTTTCGGTGCAACATCATAGTGCGCTTGTGTCATCCAGTCTGGTTTGATCTTTGGTTTGGTTAGTTCGATTAAGTGATCTCTGGTGCCTATTCGTTTGCCTTTCCTAAAGTCAGTTACCCGTTTACGCGCGCCCATTTGCTCAAAGACGGCATCAATGCCTTTTTCACGCAGTGAAGCTAACAAAAAATAGGTACCATAAAAAGCATCGCCAAGAACAAGGTCTCCCGTATCAAAGGTGTCTATAATATTACGAAGCAAACTTTGCTCATCTGAGCCTTTTCCATTGAACCGTCCTATCGACGCATTTAAAACGGCCCCACTTGAAAGGCAGATAACGCCAACCAACCGACAAATTGGAAAACCAAGTCCTGGTTTTTGACCACTCTGCTGAGGATATACTGCCTGATTTTCAACGGTGTCGGGCATTGTTACAGTGGTTCCATCAATTAAATGTACACGCCTTCCATGCCAGCGCCATTGCTCAGGGATTTGACAGTTAATGAGCTCACCTGTCTGGCAAACTAGGTCAGAAACCATTGCTAATGGCAAACGCTGTCTTGCTCGACAATAACCACCCGTAGAGGTACTAACAGGTGCAAGGCCACCAATGATACGTTTTATTGCTGCATCATTGACCGCTTTTTGACAGGAGCGATCTTCACTCAAGGCTTGTGCTAAAAAAATTGAAAGTGTTTCTGTGGGCGGATAAAGTCGCTCTCGATGTTCAGGTAATAAGGTGTCAATTCTTGATAGCAGTTCAGGGCAGGTGAGCAGGTTAAAAAATTGATACGAATCTGTCTTTTCTGCACATTTTTTTATTCTTTGTTGTTGGCAGCGTAAAAATTTGTTATTAATAAACATTAAGGCAGGTTTCTCGGTGATGGCTAAGTTGTTTTGTCGCAATCAGTTTATCATCGAACCTGCCTTTTTTAATATTTTCAGTAGCTTATATCTTAAGTAAGTGCCATTCACCCCTGACTCCATTTATATAGGAAATTAAAGATCATGGCTAAAGATATTAAGCATATATACAGCTATTACTCGCCCAATGATTTGAACACGCAAAAGGTCAGGCGGTTGATGATTTTGATGGCCAGTTTTGCATCGGTTGGATAGGTGATGTTTTTTTCTTGTACGGTGGTGTCAATGTTAACCATTTCCTCTAACGCCTTGTTCCCATGCAAACCGACACTGACCTGAAAGATTTTCTCAACTCCTCCTTTTCCAATCCGCTTCCTGAAGTAAACCAGTTCCGTACTATCGCAAGGTAAATCAAGACTGAATTCTGTTTGTCCACAAAAGGCCTGATAGTAAGAATTGCGTTTGAATTGCACCACGACCTTTTCATCGTATTTCAGTAGCTGTTATCCGACCATTAATCGAATCGGTTTAGCCGGGCGGCCTACATCAGGGGTGTAATATTGTGCAAATTCTTGTTCAAAAGCAGACCAGGGAATCACGGCAGCGAGTTGAAGTAGTGGGTCCAGTAAATTCAACTGCTGAATCAGGTCGGTACCAAATAAATTAGTTTGATGAGCTGTATTGGTAGACAGTAACATTTTCAACTTTTCGACCAGAAATTAAGCGACTGTTTTAACATTTCTGGTCGTTTTGTTCACCGTTGATATAAACTATTTCCTTTTATTTCAATTGGATGTCCTGTTATTCAGGGCTGACTAAATAGTCATAATCTTGATAAAATTGCTTCGCGACTCGGCCACTTCTAATCCCTTTTTGTGTTGCAAAAGAAATAGCTTGTTTATGTAGCCTCTCTCTATCAACATTGACACCTATAAAGTAAGTGTCAACCATTTTTAAATAAGTATCTTGTGACACAGCATAAAACGATATCGTTAAGCCAAAACGGTCTGCTAGAGAAAGCTTCTCTTCAACTGTATCAGACTCATGAATTTCACCATCAATATGAGTTCGTAATAAATTATCACTCATTTTTTCTGGTAAGAAATGCCTGCGATTTGATGTGGCATAAATCAAAACATTTTCTGGTGGTTTTTCAAGAGAACCTTCCAAGCTTGTTTTTAATGCTCTATAACTATTGTCGCCGTCTTCAAATGAAAGGTCATCACAGAAAACAATAAACTTTTTGGCAATACCACGAATGTCGTCGGTAATATCTATGATATTGACAAGATCATCTTTTGGTATTTCAATAACACGCAAGCCTTGTTGGTGGTATTTGTTGAGCAAACCTTTTATTAATGAGGATTTTCCCATACCTCTTGCTCCCCAAAGTAGACAATGATTAGCCGGATTACCTGCTAAAAATCGTTCTGTATTTAAACATACACTTTCAATTTGTTTTTCAACGCCAACCAAGACGTTAAAGTCAATTAGGTCTACATCTGAAATTGGTTTGAGCGCTTTACGATTACTCCGCCATATTGCGGCAATATAATGATCCCAATTTATTTTTTTGTTATCAGGCACACACCCTCCAGTATTGTAAACAACGCATATTTATCAAAAAAAGGGCAGCGCCCTTTATGAGTAAAGGATTATATAATCAGTAGGTTAGTTTTTTGTATAAAATTTACTAGGTAAAATATAAAAATGACTCTTACGCCTGACCCCTACCTTCGGGAATGTCTCCTTTTATGCGTAGTGCGGCGACCGTCATCGGCCGCCGATGGATGTTTATGCTGCTGCGCTATCAACCGGGGACCAGACATACTTGGCGAATACATCATCAACCGGCGTGCGGGCAAGGTGGTTGGTGTAGTTCGACATCACTTTCTGTGAGACGCCAAGAATCACCTCCAGAATCTGGCGTTTGCTGAAGCCGGCGTCCAGAAACGCCTGCACTACCTTATCATCCACATTGCCACGGTTGCGCACCACACTTAGGGTAAAGGTGCGCAAAGCCTCCAAGTGGGCATTGGGCAACGGCGTTTTATTACGTAGCGCATTCGAAATGTCATCGCTAACACCCATGCTTTTGGCAATGCCGGTATGGGCGGGAACGCAGTAGTGACAGGCATGTTCTACGTTGACCGTCTGCCAGACCACGGTAATTTCATCCTTGTCAAAGCTGGAGTTCAAAAAAAGATCGTGAACTGTTTTGTAGCCTTCCAGAAGCCCGGGCGCTTCGGCCATGACCGCGTGTAGACCCGGTAACATCCCGAATGATTTCTTCGAGTGAGCAAGCAATGGTTTGCTGGCTTCAGGCGCGCTGTCTTCGGTATGTAAAGTAAATTCAGTCATAATAGCTCTCCAGTGGGTTAGCAGAAATCAGGCTGGTATAAACCAGTCGGTTTAAATATACACAGTATAGACCGATCAGTCAAAACTATTTTTCAACTGACTTAAACTATTAAAGAAAGGAATTTAGTCGAGTAAGCGCAAAGCCTGTCCGGCGATGGTAGTGAGGCCAGATTTGTCAAATACACCACGGCCGAGCACTCGGATGGCAACCACCATGGCCAGCAGCGCTTTAGCGGTAGCCGCAGGATCGAGATTTTTGGGAATATCGTTGCGTGCCTGTGCCACTTCGATGCAGCGTCGAAAGAATGCTTCGAATTCGCGGATTCCGTTGTGAATGATTCGATTCACTTCCTCGCCGTGTGTCGCGAGCTCGGAGACCGTATTAATAATAAAACAACCTTTTTTCTCAGTATCGGCGATGGTTTCGTTGACGATACCGTCGAAAAGTACGGCAATGGCATGCTTGGGGTCATCCATGGCTTCCAGTTCCGCAAGCATCGCTCGGCGATTCTCTTTGTCGTATTTCAGCAGGGCCTTGATGAATAATTGCTCTTTACCGCCAAAGGCGTTATAGAGACTACCCCGAGTGATGCCCGTTCTGGCAATAAGGTCGGCAAGGGACGCGAGCTCAAAGCCTTTCTCCCAAAACACCTTCATCGCTTTGTCGACCGCTTCGTCTTCGTTGAATGATTTTTCCCAAGGCATTGTTTTTATCTTCTATAGTATGAAACAAGCTCAATTTTAGCATGTTTAAACTGAACGATACAAACTATCGAAACTGGTGCTATTATAGAGAAAACTAAACGAGATATCGAGAAATGTACCTTTGTCTTCAGTAATAAAAAGCGCTACCAGCTCTTGTAATCAAGCATCTATAGCTAAACTAACAGTCAGCTATCGACTCAACTGCTGTCACTGGCACCTATAATGTGGCGGTCCGTAATTGGCTGACGGTTGCCAGTCATAAAATCTCAATTCATTTATTTCAAGTGGCCGCTTTCAATTGAACAGAAGAAAAGGATCAGGTCCTGAATTGCTAATTTATTGACGAATAAGCTACAAAAGAGAATCGTCAGCCGTCGCCCAGTTTCAACAAAAACATTGTTACTCCGAAATAACTGGGGGTGAATAACTGAGGTCAGGGTAAAATTTAGATTTACCTGACTCCATTTATAAGCAATTAAAGATCATGGCTAAAGATATTAAGCATATATACAGTTATTACTCGCCGAATGATTTGTATAGCAAGATCATTGATGGACTTGATAAGCTTGGCAAGGATTTGTCGAAAGTCACACTCGATGATCTTCAACCCGTGGATGAGTTTCATATCCGTGGTGACGTCGCAACCAAAGAGCTTATTAAACTTGCTGAATTCACATCAGACATGCACATACTGGATGTGGGGTGCGGTATTGGTGGCTCTACACGTCGTTTATCTCATGCAACGAAATGCCGCGTAACAGGTATCGATTTGAGTAATGAATATATTGATGCCGCAAAGGAATTAACGAAATTACTCAGTATGCAGGATCAGGTAACATTCCATGCCTGCAGTGCACTGGAATTACCCTTTGGGGACAGCTCTTTTGATGGTGTCTGGTCACTCCAGATGAATATGAATGTCGAAGATAAACTGACGTGGCTAAAGGAGACTTATCGTGTTCTCAAGCCCGGCGGACGTGCCGTTTTGTATGAGGTATGCGGTAATACAAACACACCACTGCACTTTCCAGTGCCGTGGGCGCAAGACAGCTCCATGAGTTTCCTGGTGCCGTTAGAATTATTCCGTCATTTGATAACATCAGTCGGTTATGATATCGAAGTATGGAATGACAAGACGGATCTCGCACAAAAAGCTTTTGCAAATGTGAAAGAACCAGAGGGAGAGCCAAATCTGCCTGTTTTGGGTGTCTATCTGCTAGTCGGCAACGACATTCAGACCAAGGCCTATAACCTGCATCGCAACCTTGATGAGGAGCGTGTTAGCCTGATCGAAATCGTTGCAATAAAACCAAATCTTAAGGAAGGTAGTCTTTAACATACAGCTGCAGCGGATCAATTTTTGCTGCGTGTAAATTGTGAGATTGACAGGACCCAAGGATGACAGCAAATAAACGGAGAGCCCTGTGATGATTGGGGAAGGAAGGAAGGAAATAATTTAAGTTTACCCTGACCTTATTTATAGAGTTCAGGTGGAGTCGAGCTTCTCCGCTGTGGGACAAGTATCGACTCCTGAAATGGCCTTCGCTTAATGCGCTGCCTCATAAAGCACTTGAATTTGTTCATATCGACTTAACGCATCCGCTAGTGATGCTTTTGCCAATTGTAGTGGTCTAATAATCCTGTACTAAACGATAGGAGTTTATAATAACCCCTTAATCAAAGATGCAGACCAATGAGTAAACGAAAAAGTTATACAACAGAATTTAAACATGAAGCGGCCAGTCTGGTATTAGATCAGGCATATTCCATAAATGATGCTTGCGAAGCTATGGGCGTTGGAACTACAGCAATGCGCCGTTGGGTCACTCAATTAAAAGAAGAGCGTCATGGTGTTACGCCAAAAGGAAGCCGAGCGATTACTTCTGATCAGCAAAAGATTCAAGATTTGGAAAGTCAGATAAAGAAACTAAAGAGGGAGAAAGAGATTTTAAAAAAGGCTTCAGCTCTCTTAATATCGGACGTGTATCAATTTTAATGCTAATTGATGAGTTAAGAGAGCAATACAAACAATGCGAATTATTGCAAACATTTGAGATGAGTCGTAGTAGTTACAACTACCACCGTAAGCATGCAAACAAGGTAGATCCTGAGCGAGACAGGTTAAAATCCAAGGTTATTGCGTTACATGAAGCGAGCCGCAGTTCAGCGGGGAGTCGTACCCTTTCTGCTCAATTAAAACAGCAAGGTGAATCTGTTGGACGCTTCAAAACACGGAGTTTAATGCAAGAAGCGGAGCTGACAAGTAAACAGCCAGGCGCACATCGTTACAAGGTGGCTGAAAAGCCATCAAACATAGCGGATAACCACTTAAACCGTGAATTTTCTACCGAACTGGCTAATCAAGTTTGGTGTGGTGATGTCACCTATATTTGGTCGGGTACAGGCTGGATATATTTAGCATTGGTGATTGATTTAAATGCGCGCCGTATCGTGGGGTGGGCTTGCTCAACTAGTCCTGACTCAGTATTGACTACACGAGCGTTAAAATTAGCTTATGCGGCTAGAGGAGAGCCCAAGAACTTGATGTTTCATTCTGATCAGGGGTGCCATTACACCAGTAAGGTATTCCAGCAGCAATTGTCGGAATATGAGATCAAGCAAAGCATGAGTCGGCGTGGTAACTGTTGGGATAATGCACCGATGGAGCGTTGTTTTAGAAGCTTTAAATCTGAATGGATGCCTAAGACTTTTTATTCATCTTATGAACAGGCAGAGAAAGATATTATGCAATACATCAAGTATTACAATAGTTTCCGTGTACATAGTTATAACAATTATTTAACCCCAATCCAAGCGGAGAAAGAAGCCGCTTAAAAAACCGATCGTTATGTACGAATTTACTTGACCACTACAAATTCCAACTCACCATTTTTAAGTGCGGTACGTGCATTTTTCAATACACTACTAGCTCGATTACGTTTGACATCCAACACATTATTAGCAATGTCTTTTTGAATCTGACGAGCCTCAGTCACCATATCGATAACAATTTCTGTCTCTGCACCGTTGTCCAGTGCCGTTCTCGCCTCCTGGACTTTAGCCAAAGTATTAACAATAGCGGCTCTCACTTCTGTATAGCTTGGATTAGCAACCGCAAAAGCACTTGATGCTGTCACAGCAAAAATAACTGTAAATAGAATTTTATGGAATGTATTCATGGGATAAAACCTCTTAATAAGTAAAAAATAGTCACTCTACCTAACGCGGTGTAAATGCCTTAACGATTCAGGTTCTTCGCTAGGTATGGTTAAAGTGTAACACATATAGTTCTGATTAGAACTAATTTAGTACTAACACGGACAATTATTTGTAAGATGTTTATTTTTAAAACCTACTTAAAACGATAAAAAGCTAAAAAAGACTTATATATTATAGCCTTACTGTTTAACTATGATTTTATAGATCGTCCTTTTTGAACGCTTACATGTCCTCTCTCTATCGGCAATCGTTGCCGAAAAAAATAAAATGGCCGGTATCGTGCCGTTAATCAACGTAAATGAATACAATACTGAGCATTATTGGTATGGCTTGGCACAATAAACACTAAACTATTGAGGTTATAGCGGATTGAGGCTATTATTTAGTTCTAATTAAAATCTTATTTATTGGAGTGCCTGCATGACCGAACCTGTTATTTTTCCTACCGTGTTACGTGAATTATTACGCACACAACAGGCATTTTTATCTTATGCAGCTTGCCATATTCATCAGCTTGATCTGACATTGCCGCAATACGACATTATCATTACCTTAGGCAACACCTCAGGTATGTCCTCAAAAAAATTGGGTGAGCAGACTCTGATTACCAAAGGAACGTTAACCGGCGTTGTCAGTCGATTGGAGGATAAAGGACTTGTACAGCGCACTGCCTCGAAGAAGGATGGCCGCAGTCAGATTATCCAGCTGACTCAAGCGGGTCAGGCTTTGTATGAAAGTACTTTTCCCAGGCATCTGCAACATATCACCCGCTTATTTGATAATTATGCGCCAGAAGAGATTGTAGCGCTGGAAGCAGACTTCGTACGCTTGTATCAGGCCATTATCACGGCACGCAATGAGATCAATAAAAGTTCAGATGAAGAATAATTCGCCCCGTGGCGAATCGAGTTTTGTGACATGGCGTTGCACAATTTAGACATGAGGCGCGCAGTGGCGCACCAATATTCATAATACTGATCAATAAAAACCAGAGAACGGAATAATAACGGTAATAACCGGGCTTAAGGTAAAAACTATAGTTTAATAACAAAGAAGAATGGTAATGAACGATTTACAGCGGAAATTGAGTGATTGACTGAGCCCAGGATGACAACAAAATTATTGTCTGGTGACATTTCACAAACGTCTTTACTTCAACACATAATCGAAATTTGTAGAAAATGTTTTCAACTTTAATGAAATTCCTGCGCTATTGGTGCCAACACCTGCCATCAAGGGGGTCATATTTTTCCCTGCTTATTAAATACTTGATGGCACCTGTCATAGTGACGTTAACAGCGTGCACGCCTCCCAATGTAGCTCTGATAGATGAACCGCAAGTGCCGACTGCCGTTTATTGGCATGATTACCAGGCCACAAACGGTACGCAATATCCCCTCAAATCCAACCGTTTGCCGGCAGAAAGCCAAATCGATACCCAATCAACCTACGACCTGCCTGCTTTGGTTGATCTGGCCTTGCTCACTAACCCCGAAACAAGAGTTAGTTGGGAAGAGGCAAAAGCCGCTGCCGCTCGGCTGGAAATAAATCGTAGTCGCTGGTATCCGACTTTAACAGCCATGGCTTTCGGACAATATTTTAAATCCAGCTTCCCTATTCCCGAAGGCGTACTGGTTAGTCGTGGCTATGCTTCTGGTGCCAGTCTGGATTTGGCATGGACACTGTTCGATTTTGGTCGTCGAGAAGCGTTGGTCGACGCCGGTACGCAGCGCCTGAGTGCCGCCAATTTTGCCTTTACTCGCAAACACCAGGAAATTGCCTATCGGGTTGCTAGTAGTTTCTTTGCCTATCAGGCTGCTTTGGCTAAAGTAACGGCAGCGCAGCAGACCTTTGACGCTGCCAGCGTCAATGCTGCATCAATCCAGGCGAAGCTCACCAGAGGGTTCGCGACGCGCCCTGGTTTGTTATTAGCGATTCAGGAGCAGGCAAAAGCCAACTATGATTTGCAAGATGCTCGCGGTTCAGTCACTCAGACGCTGGCTGATCTGACTTCGAATTTAGGCATTTCGCCTTCTTATTCATTGTATCTAATAGACTTGAGTAAGCTACCGCTACCGATAGGGCTGGAGCCATCGGTTGAAAAAATTGTTGACCAGGCCTTAGAGCAACGTCCCGATCTGATGGCGCGTCTTTCGGAGTTGCGGGCACGAGAAGCGGAAGTAAAAAAAGCGAGAGCCGAATTCTGGCCTAAGCTATCTCTAACAGGCAGTCTAGGGAATCAATACTGAGGAGATATTCATACAACGCCGTCCAGCAATGAAAATTATTCGTCCAATAATCTTGTCGGCACAATAATGCTGAATGTGGAATGGACCTTGTTCGATGGCTTTGAACGCAGTAACGCTGTGCATGAGGCCGAAGCCCGGGAAGCATCTTCCCATGCCCAAGTTGAAGTCTTGCGTCTGGAAATTATACGCGATATCTGGAAAGCGTATGCCGATACCAAAACCGCGTTGGAGAAACGTGAATTTGCCTTGGCTTTATTGAGAGCGGCCGAAGAATCTTATGTCGCCACACAAGAATCATATCTCCACGGATTTTCCACAGTGATAGAACTCCTCTCCGCGCAAAAGGATTTGGCTCGTGCCAGATTTACCGAAATCGACAGTCGCGCCACCTTATTACAATCTGCAGCAACGCTGGTTTACACGTCTGGCGGGCAGATAGGACAAGAGACAGACAATCAAGCATTTGGTCGCACTGCACGATAGTGAGCAAAAGACACACTGCACAGAGATATGTCTAATCAGTCGTAGTGACAAAGTACGTTGCGCAAAAGAGCATACTGCCAAAACTCAGCGTTAGGTTTTTCTTGAGCGTACAAACACTTACTGCTATTATAAAATTCTAATTAGAACGATTTTCTTTTTTAACTTATGTCCTCTGCCTCCACTTTTCCAATCGTATTTCGTCAGTTATTAAAGATCCATCAGGCGTTTTTGTCTTACGCCGCTAACACGTCCATAAGTTTAGCCTGACCCTGCCCTACTTCCGAAAAGTTGGCGACACTTGAAGCGAACCTGGTGAGATTGTATGAAGAAATACGCGCTGCTCATGGAGGAGACAGCGAAGTAATGGTTGACGAATTTGAGGAATAGAAGCAATTCGTTCTCGCTGTAAAGCCAATGCGCTAGGTGAGGAAAAAACCTGCCTTGTACATTATCAGAGGTTCCGATAAATCGAATGCTTTTTTTCCATTTTTTGATTATTTTGTTTTCGTGTAGGTACGCATTATGATGCTGAAGTCAGAAATGATGAAAATGGCGATGCCGGTTATTTTTACGTTTTTTTTGACCGCTTGCGATCCGGTACTGAGTCTTGAGGGTTCGTTCTGGCCAGCCTGGATCGTTTGTATTCTAGCTGGACTCGCAGTCAGTATGGTGCTGATGTGGCAATTAGTGCGATACCGGTTAGCGCCCTATATGGGGTCGCCACTGTTGATTGCTCCAAGTTTATGGGCGTTATGCACATTTGTCATCTGGTTGTTATTTTACTCAACGTAAACACAGGTACCGTCCACCATGGGAAACAGTCAAATAAGTGCTCACGCTAACAAGCTAAATCAGCGCATCCTATTAGGGCGTATCATTGGTACTTTAATCGTGTTGGGCGCATTAGCAACGGGCGCTCTGGTCTGGCGTATCAACTATCAAAACCCTCGCACCAACGACGCCATGGTGCGAGCCAACATTGTCGGCAGCGCTCCCGAGGTGAGTGGCCGTATTGTGGAGTTTCATGTCGAAGACAATCAGTACGTTAAAAAAGGTGATCTGCTGTATGTAATCGACCCTCGTCCTTATCAGGCCAGACTGGCCAAGGCCAAGGCTGAATTATTATTGACGGAAAAAGAGGTGGATTCGCGCCGTGCCTCCAGCGGCTCTGCGGAAATAGCCATCGAACGACTACAGCATCAGCGTGCTGCCGCTAGCGCCGAAGTCAGCAGAATTGAGGCTGAGGACGAGTATCTGCATAACTATTTGGAGCGCATTGAACCATTGGTTGCAAAGGAGTACGTCACCTCGGATCAGTTCAAGCAGGCTCGATCTCGCTATGATGCATCACGCGCAGCATTATCAGATGCACGAGCCAAGGAACTCTCAGCTCGTAGTGCAATTGAAGAAGCCAAACGCAATAGTAGCCGAGCCATATCGCTGATTGCCCAGGTCGGCGACATCAATGCTCGTATCGAAGCCGCCAAAGCGATGGTTACCGCAGCTGAACTCGATGTGGAATACTGTTTTGTGCGGGCACCTTTTGATGCCTATGTCACCAACCTGAACACCCGCGAAGGCGAATATGCTAAAGCAGGCACCCAACTGTTTGCCTTGGTCGATAACCGTCACTGGTATGCTATCGCTAACTTCAAGGAAACTTATTTACAATCCATACATCCGGGGCAGGAAGCAGAGGTATTTCTGGTGGGTTACCCCGGAAAACGTTATCGGGGTGTAGTGACGGGGATTGGCTGGGCCAACTCACCCGACAATATAAAGCAACAGGGCGTATTGCCAGAAGTTCAGCGCACCCTGAACTGGGTGATTCTGGCATCTCGCTTCCCTGTACGAATTGAGATTTCGGAACGCGATTCCCAATATCCTCTGCGCATGGGTATGACCGCCTTTGTCACCGTCCTGAATAAGCCTGCCGATATTTCGGAAATTTTACCAGCCGATAAAAAAGAATCCGCAAAACCCCAGATTACACAATGAATATTAGCGACGGTGAGCCAAATTCTGCGCCACACAAAAGCCGCAGTAAATTCTGGTTTGGAACCAGCCTGGCACAATTTCTGAAAGCTGAGCTTACAGATTTTCCGGGACGCCGTATTGCTGCAACACGTTTGTTCGTGGTATCACTGATCATTGCGTTAGTTAGCCAGACGCTGCACATTCCACCTCTAGGGGCGATTGCATTACTGATCTGTTTAAGTTATGACGCGTATGCTAATGTTGGTCAATCCTTGGCATTCGGACTGCGTCAGCTTGGCTATCTCATTGTTACCACCCTGGTATCAGTGTTTACGCTCATGTTTGCCGGCAATAATGCCTGGTTGATGCTAACACTTTCTTTCATCATATTGACTATCGCCCTATTTCACGCTCGTTTGATCGCCTGGCCTACCGGCATTGCGCTGTGGTATTCGGTGGCAGTCCTTTATACTCCAAGTATGCCTGATGAAAATATCTACCTTGCCTTGTGGAATATCCCGATTATTGGCGTACTGGCGCTGGGGTCATGGACAATGGTACATCTGATCATCAAACCACAAGATCCCAGGAAACAGCTAAAAGCAAGTATCGCGGCAGAACTGGCAGCAGTGGAACATATTTTTAGTACGCGTTTGGCCGACAGCGGCATCCATAGCCATAGGCCTGTAGTGTTGTCGAAGCATTCCGATGCCGGCAGCTTCGGCAAAATACTGGCGTTACTGTCAAACGCTGAATTGATATATCCCGCCATGCGCAATCAGCATGATACTTATTTAGCCTTGCTGCTGGAAATTGATGGCTTGCGCCAACTTGCTATCTGGTTGAACCAGGTTCTGGCAACAGAGTATCGGGCCCAACCGATGAATTCAGAAAAAATAAATGTCTACCTGGCTTTGCAAGATGCCTGTGCGACGCTGCAGCAAGGTGTGGAAGAATCGTGTGATGTTTCTGAGCAGATATCCCTGTTGCTGACTGAAGATGTGCTGTACAGCTATTCTCAGCAAAGCAATCCATCGGTCTTAACAGCGCTGTGGAGCGCCCTGCAACGCATTGCCGGATTGATGCATCAGCTACATCAGCCAGCGACTAAACAGCAAAATATCAGCATAGATTCAGAAACTGATAGCAGCGTAGCTGAAAACTGGTTTCCGGCTTGGTTTGGCTATGAATTTTGGGCAACGCACGCCGACAGTCTACAATTCGGGATTAAATTTTCTCTTGGTGCCATACTCTGCATGCTGATTGTTCAGGGCCTAGACTGGCCAGATATTAATACAGCGATACCCACCTGCTTAGTTGCAGCGCAAACCAGTCTTGGTGCCGACTATCGCTTATCGATATTACGCTTGTCCGGCGCAACGCTGGGTGGGGTTTGCGCATATTTTTATGTGATGGTATTCCAACCCCAGCTAGATACTATCGTCGGTTTTGCATTCGCAACAGCTCCATTTTGGGCCATTGCGGCATGGATTACCGCCGGTAGTGAACGCATAGCCTATATGGGCAGACAACTCGGTTTTTCATTCGCACTGTTTGTATTGCATGATTTCGGTGCAGTCACTGATCTCTATTTGTCGCGAGACCGGGTTATTGGGATTCTGCTCGGTCTGATCGTGATGGCGGTACTCGACTATGCGCTGTGGCCACGGCGTTCGGTAGTGCTTGCTCGACATCACAGTGTGTCAGCATTGCGCTCACTGGCCAAGTTCACTACCCGTCTACCTGACTTGAGTTATATGCTGAACTACATACTACCATTGCGTTTGTCGGCGGAAAAGGACCTGGCTGCCGGACACGATCTGTTAGCTCACGCAGTACTGGAACCGGATGCTCGATTAATTGCCAAGGTTCACGAAAGAACAGCGCTTAGAACGGTTATCAGAGACACCAGCAGCTTGTCTGCTTTGTTACAGGTCAGGAAGCGCTATCGATTGTTAAGCGGCCAGCAATTCAGCAGTTTTCCTGATGAACTGCAGCAACATAGCCATGCTTTCGACACGTCGCTAGCAACTGCTTTAGAGTATGCTGCACTGACCCTGGAAGGCGAGCAACAAAAGACCTGGAATCAGCCTGCTGACATTCACGCCCGCCTGAAACAAAGCTACATCGAACACCATCGTATTGCAAACTTGCCAGCCGATTTGGCCAAGGAATGGGAAATAAGATTTATGTTGGACCAACAAATCATGGATCTGGTAGAAAACATTCAAAAAAATGCCCAGGATCTAAATCCTGTCTCTGCCGGAAATGGCAGAAGTCAGAAGTCAGTAAACAGCATAGAGTAATGGATTCAATTTTTTTCTGCTGAAGCGCAGGCCTGAAGCCAGCAAGGTCGCCCATCAAGCTTTGTACTCAGTTGCGGCCGTCCTGCAGCCTCAAGAGTTAACACGCACGTTGATGGACAAATGAAATCTACAGCCAATATTAACGGTTTACGTAATATTAGTTGGCCTGACTAAAAATCAAACTGGCGGGTCGAGTAGATGGGTTCTCCCGATAAGCTAGCCTATGCTTCGATAATACTTTTATTTAAACCTCGCTGCACACGACCAACTGGCTTGCGTCCATCGTGCTAAACATTTGGCATTTCCACCGCCTGCTCAATGTTAACTATCTGGTGATTAACCGACCTTGCTCGGCCGCATACCCCATTTATATGCAGCGTATTACACTGTTCTATTACGCCCTATAAAATGTTTACTTCTGCACTTTCGCCCCACAACTGAGTAATCACCTGTTTCGCATCTGCCGTTGTACTATTTGTCCAAAAATGCACACTTGCTGGCTGCTCATTAACCAATAGTAAATCCGCTGCTTTCAAGCGACGCTTTAACTGGTTGGCAACAGCCGCGCCGGTATCTATCAGGGTGATTTCTTTTCCTGTAATATCGTTAATCATTTCGCGTACAAAAGGGTAATGCGTGCAGCCTAACACAATGGTATCTGCGCCTTCTGCCAGTAATGGTGCGCAGTATTGCTGAATTAAAGCCTTGGTATGTGCGGTATTTAATTCTCCACGCTCAATACACTCCACCAGGCCTACACAGGCTTGCGTGACGACTTTGACATTACGGCCGTAACTTTCCAGCAGTGCCGCAAACTGTGCACTTTTGAGCGTGCCGACCGTTGCCAGCACGCCGATGACGCCATTTTTACTGGCTTCTGCAGCCGGCTTAACAGCGGGCTCCATACCAAAAATTGGCAGTTTGTATTTTGCACGCATAGCTTCAATTGCTGCCGCAGTGGCGGTGTTACATGCCACCACCAGGGCTTTTGCATCTTTTGCAATTAAAAAATCAGCAATAGCAAAGCAGCGTGCGGTAATTTCTGCTGGCGTTTTATTACCGTAGGGTGCGTATTTGCTATCGGCCACATAAAATAATTGCTCGTGCGGTAAAAGTGCGTGTATGTGTTTAAGTACACTGATGCCGCCCACACCGGAATCGAATACGCCTATCGGGCGATAGTCGCTTGGTTGGTTAGGCAAAGGCAGTATGGATTGTTCACTCATAGCAAGGTCGGCATCAGTTACAACAGGCAGATTATAATTGAATTTAATCCAGGCAACGGACTTCATTATGGGAAATAGAGCGAAGCACCCAGCTAAGCGAACATCTACTAGTGCTAATTGGATTTTGCGTTAAAATAGCCAATAAATTTTATAAATTAGGCAATCACATGAGCGATACTGTATATACTGGAAAATTACGTCAATGGAATAAAGATAAAGGCTTTGGTCTTATCGGGCAAGCCAAAGGCAAGCCTGATATTTTTATTCATGCATCAGAATTAAAAGGCTTAAGTCGTAAACCAAAGGTCGGTGATGCTATTTCTTATCAAGTTATCACCTCAGAAAATGGGAGAACTCAGGCAATAAATGGGTATATTAAAGGTGTCAGTGCTGCTCAAGTTGTTGTTAACAGGCAGAGTAACAGTATTCAAAGATTTGTTACATTTATAGCCATATTTGTTGCTATTGTGATCCTTGTTAATATTGTTAAATACTTTATATAACCTATTGCCGTCGTTGCAACACCCTATAAACACTAGTCACCCCGATACCCATTACTAATTACCCTCAACTCTCAGCCACAGTGGAATAAAGAACTAAATATCAGTATGTTAAAAACATCGTCATTCCCGAAGTCTTATATCGGGAATCTATGCTTAACCTACTAGATTCCTGATAGAAATATGCAGGAATGGCGAATTATAGCTGAGAGTTATGGGTAATCAGCTACCCATTTGATCCGCAACCGCTTGCCTGGTTAAGCCCTGCCCTAACAATTCATGTATCTGGCGGTTTGCTCCCTTTATACTTCCCTTCTGCCTTTGCTTTAATAAAAGGGGGCAAAATCAAATGGTCAGAAATAACGAGGATCAGGATAAAATTAAAGTTTAATAACAAAGATGAACGGTTTACAGCGAAAATTGAGTTATTGACGGAACCCAGGATGACAGCAAATAGATAGAGAAACCTGTTAGCTGGTAGAAGAAAAAAGTAAGTAAGTAAATAATTTAAGTTTACCCTGACCGCATTTATATAGCTGGTTCGGGTCTATATACATATTGATCTGAAATTTTATTTTGGAGTTTAATTGCAAATGATTAGAGTACAACTTTTTGACCCTATCTCACAGAGCATTGAGATGGGTGGTGCTGAACTAATTGAACGCTGGGCAAGCAATACAAGTTTAAAAATATGGGTGGATTTACAGGATAATGCACTAAAGAAAGAAAGTCGCTTATTGGAAGAGACATTTGGCTTACACCCTTTAGCGATTGAAGATGCACAAAAAATACGCCATCCACCCAAGCTTGAGCGCTTTGATGATGTCGTATTTTTGCTCTTGAAAGGCCTGGATGCGGATTCAGAAAATATCGATTTTGGAACCATTCAAGTGGCTATTTTTGTTGCCGATCGATTTTTGATTACACGTCACTCAAATAAGTCTCTAAGTACTGATGCTTTATAGCGTAAAGTAAGTTCCAACAATAAAATATGGAACCAGGGGACGCAGTCTCAGGCATTGGAATTGGTGCGTTTAATTGTTGATCGTTATTTAGATGTGTTACTGAAATTAGAACCTCGACTGGATGAGCTGGAAGATGAAATACAAGCGAATCCTAAAGATACGTTGTTACATGAATTAAGTGAATATCGTTCGCGCTTAAAAAAATGCGTCGTTATTTGACCTATCAAGTGCAATTATTTAGTGAATTAAAAGACAGTACTGACTATCCCATAGAAAAATCCCTTGAACACGACATTATTGATATTTATGAGCGCCTGGAAAGAGCCAGTAGTTTAGCTAATTTATACTCGGAACTCGCCACTGACTTAATGGATAGTTATATTTCACTGGCATCGCATCATCTGAATAATATCATGAAGATTTTGACCGTGGTGACGGTGATTTTTGTACCATTAACATTTATGGCAGGCATTTATGGGATGAATTTTGAACATATGCCGGAATTACATTATGAATACGGTTACTACTTTTTAATAAGTATGATGATATTACTAGCCGTTATTTTGTTGATAATTTTTCGTAAAGTGAAATGGCTATAATGATCAAATTCACCATTTTGATTTTATTACTTGGTATGACAGGCTCCTGCCTGGCTGAAGAAGACGATTTTACCTCTAAGTCAAACGAAACAACGACGCAAGAAGTAAAAACACTACCCATGCCAGGGAGCTTAAGTCCTGGATGGTGGGGGTATTTTGCGCAAACCGGCGAGATACTGGAACGACGGCGTCAAGAGGCGCAGCAAAAATATACTCAATTAATCAAACAGATACCTGATAAGACACTTCAGGCTACAGCCCAGCATCATATTGACAAATTTGTTGGCAATTTGCAGATTCTTCAGGAACTATCTATTGCCGAAGCTGATTATCAGAAAGAAAGTGCACCAGATAATTTTAAAGAACGTTATTCAATAGAGGAATGGTTAACGTTTGCCACTTATTTGCAAAGCGAAAAAATTGATGTCGATAATCAAACGTTGCGTTTTAACCGCGAACGCAATGAAGTAAAATTAATTGCCAAACGTATTAATAATCTGTTGCTGGCTTATATGGAACAGAAAGGGAATCGTGATAAAAAACTTTTACCTGGCTTAGAAATGATGGAGGCACGCAGTAGTAATGCGGTTAGAGAGGCACAATTAAAACTGGATAAGCAAACACTTGCAGCACAGCGCATACAGTTAAATAGACTGCTTGCATTCAGCGAAGTGATTACCGTTCGATTATTTGCTGACCAGAGTGCTTTACAAACCATAGAACAAGCATTACAGCAGTTAGCCATACAACAGTCGCAAATTAAAATCCACCTGAGTCAGGAGCAGTCTGAAACTATCGGGCTATTGGGTAAAAATCCTTTACAGCGGGCTCAGGCGCGTTTAGATGATCAGGAAGTGACCAATGCATTGATTACTGACGCCATTATTATGATCAAAATAGCGTCTTTAAATGCAGAAAAAGATCTGGCTATACTTTTGCTGGACGATAAGCGGCAACCCATGTCTGTGTTGCAAGAAAGCAATGAACAACGCATAAAGTTAAGTGCTCAATTGAAGCTGAAAGTCGCAGCCTGGCGTACTGATACCACTAATGAAATGAGTCAAGTGCAAACGTCTATTTTGGCTTTAGCGCTGGACAATAATTCCCAGCAACTAAAAAAAATCTATAAGCAACGAATTAAACTAACCCAGCAAGCTTTAGCAGATTTAAAACAATTTGAACTGGAAAGGGATAAATTAGCTATATTGATCACGGAGATTGAAAATCGAATAGCGCAACAGTCTGGTAACCTGGGGATTATGGTTAATTGGAGTGGTAACGTTTTAGGAAGTTTAAAAACTGACGTTATTGCCTGGTGGATTGAACCTTTGTTTCAAATAGGCGACACTCCAGTGTCTGCCTTTGGTTTAGTCAGAGTCATTTTAATCATAATCTTCGCTTCAATTGTCTCCGCTATGTTTCAGCGGTTGTTATTGCGCATTGCTGAGCGCAAAGATATGGAGGGATCCAGAGCATCGGCACTATATACAGTGGGTCGATTAGCGCATTATTTGATTTTATTGATCGGGATTATTATCGCTTTATCGTCAATCGGGCTTGATTTTACAAATTTGGCTTTAGTTGCCGGGGCACTGAGTGTGGGCATCGGTTTTGGCTTACAGTCCATAGTTAATAATTTTGTATCCGGATTGATTTTATTATTTGAAGGTACGCTGAAAGTGGGCGACTTTATCGAGATAGAATCCGGGGTAACCGGCTTAGTAAAAGGCATTAATGTGCGCAGTACCTTGATTAATACCAACGATAATGTGGATATGATTGTGCCAAACTCAGTATTGGTGAGTAATCGAGTGACAAACTGGACGTTGCGTGAAGTAAATCGCCGTATTCATGTGCCTTTTGGTGTTGCCTATGGCACTGATAAAAATTTAGTTAAAAAAGCAGTACTGGAAGCCGCTAGTAGAGTCCGTTTTACGCATCAATCAAAGCGCGGTGAAATGGTACAATGCTGGCTGGTTAATTTTGGCGAAAACAGTCTGGATTTTGAGTTAGTCGTCTGGATTAACCAGGAAGCAGTCAGAAAGCCAGGAACGGTTCATGCGGCTTATATGTGGGAAATTGAAACCAGTTTAAGTGACTATGGTATCGAAATTCCTTTTCCACAAAGGGACTTACACATACGTTCTGTGTTTGGCAATAGTACGCCAAATAATACAGACGCTCCTTCAGAATAACTGAGCAGAATAACTGGGATCAGTATGGTTTACAGCGGAAATTGAGAAATTGCCTGAGCCCAGGATGACAGCAAATAAACGGAGAGACCAATGGTTGGCGGAAAAATAATTTAAATTTACCATGACCCCATTTATACGCTTTAATTTCATTTGAGAACTTTCTCATTACCTTTTATGCTGTAAAAATGGAATATATTTTTTGCGCTATCTAAACCAATCACGCTAGTATTCATCTTAGATTCCTCTTTCCTGTTTACTTAATTCGTTGCATTATAAGGACATCGTTGAAGTAAGAGGCGTCTATATCATCACTACAAAATGTACTGGAGCGTTTTATCTTCCGTGTGGCAATATCACCATACTGAGTAGGCTTCCGAACGATTTCAAAAGCTACAGGAATTGAAATATCGTCATTAAAGCAAAGCGCATTCAATAAGTTGATACCTTTGACTGTAAGGCCTTTGCAGTGATCAAAGTGCCAGCATATAATTTCAGTTTCATCTGTCCATTTCTTCTTGAATCGTAGCATCAAAAGTCAATATTGATTGTGAATGGCATAACTACATGCGGGTATAAGACGGTCCACTGCCACCTTCAGCGGGTACCCATACAATATTCTGCGTCATATCTTTGATATCGCAAGTTTTGCAATGTATGCAATTTTGCGCATTGATTTGCAATGCAGGCGTTCCATCCACCTGTATAATTTCATAAACACCGGCTGGACAATAGCGCTGTTCCGGTGCGTCATACAATGCCAGATTAACCCGTATTGGGACAGTAGGATCCAATAACTGCAAATGACAAGGTTGATTCGCTTCATGGGCAATATTACTGAGACTAATTGAATTCAGTTTATCAAAACTGTACACACCATCAGGCTTGGGGTAATCAATTTTTGGCATATCCTTAGCCATGTGTGTACATGCATGATCGGCCAACTGATGCTGCAAAGTCCATGGCAGGCGTATCTTAAAGGCGGCTAACCACATCTCTATGCCACCCAGTAATGAGCCGCCCCAGGTTCCAAACTTTGATAGCATGGGCTTGATATTGCGTACCGTGTCTAAATCATGCCACAGCCATGATGTGCGTAATGCACTTGGATAGTCATGCAATAGCCTTTGTGCGACAGGCTGACCCAACGCAAAAAACGCCGCCTCTGCAGCCAGCATACCGGATTTCATGGCGTTGTGGCTGCCTTTGATGCGAGGCACATTAACCATGCCTGCACTACAGCCAATAAAAGCCCCGCCGGGGAAAATCAACTCCGGCCAGGCTTGTATACCGCCTTCATTAATCGCTCGTGCGCCGTAGCTTAGGCGGTTACCTCCTTGCAACAAAGCCTGCATAGTGTCATGGGTTTTAAAACGCTGAAATTCATCAAACGGTGACAAGTGAGGGTTGGCATAATCTAAATGCACCACAAACCCTACAGCCACCAGTTGCTCACCATAGTGATAGACAAAAGACCCGCCGCCAGTATCTGCACTAAGCGGCCAACCCAAACTATGTTGCACTAATCCTGGCTGATGTTGCTCGGCAGGAATCTGCCAGATTTCTTTAAATCCCAGACCATATTTTTCAGCGGATGACGTTTTTCGCAAATCAAAATATTGCTCTAATTCACGAGTCAACGAGCCGCGAGCGCCTTCGGCAATCAGTGTATATTCAGCTCTGATTTCAATACCGGCAGTGAATTGCGGACCTAGCTCTCCTTTGGCATCCCGTCCCATATCGCCGGTAATCACACCAACCAGCTGTTGCTGCTCATTATACAAACCTTGTTGCGCGGCAAATCCAGGGTAAATTTCCACGCCTAATGCTTCTGCCTGTTCAACCAACCATTGGCAGAGCTCACCTAAGCTAATGATGTAATTATCCGTATTGCTCATCAATGGCGGTAATAGCCAGTGGGGAATCACCCAAGCCTGATTTTTACCCAGCACAGTCAATTGATCTTGACTCACTTTTGTCTTCAGTGGCGCACCTAATGCTTGCCAGTCAGGAATGAGTTCTTGCAGTGCAATGGGATCAAACACTGCACCAGAGACAATATGCGCACCGACTGCCGCACCTTTCTCCAAGACACAGACGCTGACTTCTCTGCCGCTTTCTAACGCCAACTGTTTTACTCGTATAGCCGCAGACAGTCCCGCAGGACCGGCTCCGACAATCAAAATATCGTAATGCATTACGTCACGTTTCATTTTATGCTTGTCCTTTAAAAAATTCTGTCAGGTTAATTAAATCACTGCGCGTTACACCAGCACTGATTTTTTGGCAAAGGCTAATAAACTCGCGCATGCCTGTAGTTTGGTATTTCTGCTTATGCCAAAGTATATAAAAAAAGCGACTCAAATCCAGTTGTGGTGTCGCTAGCGGCACCAAACTACCCCGCTGAAAAGCATCTTTCAATGCTAAGCGCGAGATACAGCTTATACCCAGGCCTGATTCCACTGCGCGTTTGATTGCCTCAGTATGCTCTAGTTCAAGCCTTATATTAAGACGCGCGTGGTAATTATGAAAAGCGTGATCAAAAGTCTCTCGAGTACCGGAGCCTTGTTCGCGCAATATCCACGACTGCTGTAATAACTGTTCCATACTCACTTGCTCCAGTTTAGTACAAGGATGATCGGGCGCTGCAAAAACCACTAACTCATCAGCAATCCATGGCTGCACTGCTATGTCGGCATGATGACAGTCGCCTTCAATCAACCCAAGATCCAATTCATGGTTGGAAATTTGTTGCACGATAGTGCGGGTATTATGCACTTGTAACTGGATGCGGCTCTCAGCATGTTGTTGTAAAAAATGAGCAACCAATATGTTCGCTAAATAATTCCCTATCGTTAAAGTCGCCCCTATTTTTATATGACCGAAACAGGCATTACCTTGCAATAAAACCTCAATCTCATGTGCGCGATCTAACAATTCGACCGCCCGTGGTAATAGTTGTTGCCCGGTTTCGTTTATACGCAAAGTTTTACCTATGCGGTCAAAGAGTTGCAAATTAAACTGACGTTCAAATTCACCCAGTGCCGAACTGGTAGCCGACTGCGATAAGGAGAGCTCTTCAGCTGCCCGTGATACGCTCTGCGCACGGCTAACAGTAACAAAAACCTCCAATTGTCTTAGGCTATATTTCATAGTTAATAGTCACCCTTATCTGTTTTATAGATATATATTATCATTATAATTCATTTAACAAATACATAGACATACTTTACTATACAACTTACAGAAATTGCAAAAAGGAAACTGTCATGAAAATACTAGTCGCGGTCAAACGCGTGGTCGATTACAACGTAAAAATACGCATTAATGCTGACGGAACTGATGTAGCGACTAATGGTGTCAAGATGGGCATTAATCCCTTTGATGAAAATGCCGTTGAAGCAGCCTTACAACTTAAAGAACAAGATCAAGCCAACGAGATTATTGCGGTATCACTGGGCAGTAGTGCCAATCAAGATGTTTTGCGTCATGCTTTAGCCATGGGTGTCGACCGTGCCCTTTTGGTAGAAACCAATAGTAAGTTACAACCGTTAGCGGTGGCCAAGCTATTAAAAGCAGTTATCGCACAAGAACAACCCGATTTAATACTTCTTGGAAAACAAGCGATTGATGATGATGCCGGGCAGGCAGGGCAAATGTTAGCGGCGCTATTAAACTACCCACAAGCAACTTTTGCCTCTAGCCTGCAACTAGAAAATAACGAATTGCTAGTGACACGTGAAGTCGACGGCGGCACTGAAACCCTCGCATTGAGTTTGCCCGCAGTCATCACCGCTGATTTGCGTCTTAATGATCCGCGATTTGTCAAGTTGCCAAACTTAATGATGGCGCGCAAAAAAACAATCACCACGATTCCGGTTGCTGACTTAGGAGTAGACATTGAGTCACGGCTTAAGCTGCTTAAGGTCGCCGAACCTGCTCCGAGAAAAGCAGGCGTGATGGTTTCCAGTGTTGATGAATTGTTCCAGAAATTGCTCGATCATGAAGGAGTTACACTATGAATATACTTGTATTAGCCGAACACGATGGCCAACAATTAAACCCTTCTAGCCTGCAAGCGATTACTGCCGCACAGTTTTGGCAAGCACCAGTGCATGTATTGCTTGTCGGTAGTGCGCTGGACACTATTGCGTCCAGTCTGGCCACAGTTAGCGGCGTCACCAAGGTAATCAAAGCCGAGGCAGCGCACTTAGAAAATCCATTGGCCGAAGATATTGCTAATCTACTGGTCAGCATCAGTTCTGAATATAGCGTGATTTTGGCCGCGCATACCTCATTTAGCCGCAATACTTTGCCGCGTGCAGCGGCTCTACTTGATGTCGCGATGATTTCAGATGTATTGGAAATTCAAGCCGAGAATTGCTATGTACGTTCGATTTATGCTGGCAACATACTGACCCATATTCAAAGCCAGGATGCACTGCAGGTACTGACCGTTCATAGCAGCCATTTTATTGCTGCAACCACTCAAGGCGGAAGTGCTGACATCAGCGCCATTGATGTGCCAGCACCTTTTACACAAACGCGCTGGATTTCTACTAAGCAGACCCAATCAGATCGCCCCGCTTTAAGTTCAGCTAAAGTCGTGGTATCAGGTGGCAGATCTCTCGGTAGCGCTGAGAACTTTGAACAAGTACTCGCTCCTTTGGCCGCAAAACTTGGCGCTGCTATAGGGGCAACCCGTGCCGCAGTAGATGCAGGCTATGCGGCTAATGAACTGCAAGTCGGGCAAACAGGCATCGTCGTAGCACCTGATCTTTATATTGCCGTGGGTATTTCTGGCGCAGTGCAACACACCTACGGCATGAAAGATAGCCGCATTGTCGTTGCTATTAATCAAGATCCTGACGCACCCATTTTTCAAATCGCAGACTATGGCCTCGTTGGCGATCTGTTTGACACTATTCCCGCTATCACTGCGGCAATTCAATAATTAATAGATCAAAGATATGAGCAAATATTCTACCGAAACCGTACTTAGCATACATCACTGGAACGATACCCTGTTTAGTTTTACAACCACACGTGCGCCTGGCTTACGTTTTGAAAATGGCCAGTTCGTGATGATAGGGCTAGAAGTCGATGGCCGACCACTCACAAGAGCTTACAGCATTGCCAGCTCTAGCTACGAAGAACACCTGGAGTTTTTCAGTATTAAAGTGCCCAATGGCCCGTTGACCTCACGTCTACAGCACTTAAAAGTAGGCGATGACCTATTGGTCAGCCGTAAACCAACAGGCACTTTGGTGATTGATGATTTAAAGCCGGCGAAAAACCTATACCTCCTCTCTACCGGCACAGGTTTAGCGCCGTTTATGAGCTTGATTCAAGACATCGAAGTGTACGATAAATTCGAAAAAGTGGTGTTAATTCACGGTGTGCGTTATGTAAGCGAATTGGCTTACGCTGATTTTATTCAAAACGAGCTACCGAATAATGAATTTTTTGGTGAAGATGTGCGCCAAAAGCTGATTTACTACCCCACGGTAACCCGTGAGCCATTCCTCAATCAAGGTCGTCTTACCGACCTTATTAACTCGGGTAAGTTGTCTGAGGATATCAATTTACCTGCGCTCAATCCTATAGAGGATCGCGTTATGATCTGTGGTAGCCCGCAAATGCTAAAAGATACGGAAGACTTGCTTAACTCCAGAGGCTTTATGGTATCGCCTCGCATAGGTGATCCCGGTGATTATGTCATTGAGCGTGCTTTTGTTGAAAAGTAAGAAAAAAGGGGCACCCATTTAGCCTACCCCCTGTCAGGTCCTTCCATGCAATATCAGTCAGCAGCTTTATGGGATTTGATCGTCCAATAGTACGGAAACGTAGGATAGCGCCCAGGAAAACCGATTTTTTCGATAAAATATCCGGGAGCCATGTGGATAGAAAAGGATTAAATCTATTACGCATCAAAATCAAAGAAGGTGATGTGATCCTAGTCCAGAAATTAGAGGTGAGTTCACTTAACAAAGAAGAGCGATAATGTAGATTTACAGCGAAAATTGAGAGATTGACTGAGCGCAGGATGACAGCAAATAAATAATTTAAGTTTACCCCGATCCCATTTATACATTTAACTCTCCTGCACCTCTGTATTGCTTTTTTCTTAGCGCAATCAAACGACTCTAAAATGCGGCATAAACAATGCTTTAATTATTTACTTAAATACTTATAAATGATCCCCCTACTCTAATTCATTACTGAGGTTGTAAATATTATGCCTGTATCCAATTTAAAACTGACAACAATTGAAGTTAAGCGCAGTTTTTTTCGTAACCTGGCTAATATTCAAGGGCAATTTCCTGCTCTAGCCAGCAGCCATGACTACTATATGGCACTGTCTTATACTGTGCGTGATATGCTGATGGCGCGCTGGGTAAGCACAGCCTCTGAATACACTGAAAAACATTCCAGAACCGTCGCTTATCTATCGGCGGAATTTCTGATGGGGCCGCATCTGGCAATCAATTTGCTCAATCTGCAGGTGACTGATGTCGTCCGTCAAGCCATGTCAGAGCTTGGCTTAAATCTGGATGAACTCATTAAAGAAGAACCTGAACCGGGTCTTGGGAATGGAGGCTTAGGCCGTTTGGCAGCTTGTTTTCTGGACTCAATGGCGACTCTTGAAATTCCCTCGGTCGGCTACGGCATCCGTTATGAATTTGGTATATTCGAACAAATAATCGCTGATGGCTGGCAAGTCGAAAAAACCGACAAATGGTTGATGAAAGGTAATCCCTGGGAAATTGTACGTCCAGATTGGGCAGTGGAAGTTAAATTTGGTGGGTACACAGAACGGTATGAAGCTGAAAATGGCACCTTTATAGTGCATTGGGTACCCGGATGGCAGGTTAAAGGCGTGCCTTATGACACGCCAATTCTAGGTTATAAAAACAACACCGCAAACACCTTGCGCTTATGGCAGGCAGTTGCGCCAGAATCTTTTAATTTTAGTCGTTTTAATGAAGGTGACTATTATGGTGCAGTCGAAGAAAAAGTCGCCTCAGAAAACCTCACTAAAGTACTTTATCCCAATGACGGCCCACTTCAGGGCAAACAATTAAGACTACAGCAACAGTACTTTTTCGTATCTTGCTCATTACAAGATATGCTGCGAATCATGAAAACACAAAAAGTCCATTTGGATCATTTTCATGAAAAATTTGCCGTGCAACTCAATGACACTCATCCTGCTGTTGCCATTGCTGAGTTGATGCGTCTGCTCATCGATGAGCATAAATTAGAATGGGATATTTCCTGGCGCGTGACTCAACGTACATTTAGCTATACCAACCATACCTTACTTCCCGAAGCTCTTGAGTGCTGGTCTATTGATTTGTTCGGACGTTTACTACCGAGATTGCTGGAAATTATTTATGAAATCAATGATCGCTTTCTTGAACAAATTCGCCCCCAATGCTTACTTGATAGCGAACTAATAGCCCGCATGTCGCTATTGGGTGAGCAGGGAGACCGACAAATACTTCGCATGGCTCACCTTGCTTGCGTAGGCAGCCATGCGATCAACGGGGTTGCAGCGTTACATACTGAATTACTTAAAACGGATGTACTTGCTGATTTTTATAGTTTCTGGCCTCAAAAATTTAGTAACAAAACCAATGGCGTTACTCCGCGCCGCTGGATTGCCCTGAGCAACCCCAGACTTAGCAGAGTCATAACTGAAGTTATTGGTGATCAATGGCTTAGTGATTTGAGCCAGTTAAAAAAACTGGAAACTAAAGCAAACAACAGTACTTTTCAGGAAAAATGGTATCAAGCGAAACTGCTTAACAAACATGACTTTGCGCTTATATTGCATGATCGCACCGGCGTGAGTGTCGATCCGGATTCAATCTTTGATGTTCAGGTAAAACGCATTCACGAATATAAACGTCAGCACTTAAATGTTCTGTATATTATTGCGCTGTATCAACGACTTAAATCTGATCCGCAATTTGACATACACCCTCGTACTTTTATTTTTGCGGGTAAAGCAGCCCCGGGCTATCACCTGGCTAAACTAATTATTAAACTGATTAACTCTGTCGGTGACATGCTCAATCGCGATCCGACCACCCGAGATAAACTTAAAGTGGTCTTTTTACCTAATTTCAATGTCAGTAACGGTCAACTTATCTACCCTGTGGCAGATCTGTCTGAACAAATCTCTACAGCGGGAAAAGAAGCATCAGGTACCGGAAACATGAAGTTCGCAATGAATGGCGCACTAACTATTGGCACCTTAGATGGTGCCAATATCGAAATTCGCGAAGAAGTCGGTGCCGAAAATTTCTTTTTATTTGGCAATACCGCCGAACAGGTTAAACAATTAAGCAATTCTGGGTATTCACCTCAGGAATATTATCAAAATGATAGTATCTTAAAAGAAGCCATTGATTTAATTCGCAGTGGCTTTTTCTCACACGGTGATCCTGAGACATTTCGCGACTTAACCAACAACCTAATCTATAGCGACCCATTTCAGGTATTAGCTGATTTCAATGCCTATTATCAATGTCAGGAAGAGGTCGATGCGGTATACCGGGATAAATCCCGCTGGTGCCGGATGTCTATTTTGAATTCAGCACGATCAGGCAAATTTTCATCTGACAGAACCATCAGTGAATATTGTCAGGACATTTGGAAAGTTGAGCCTGTACAGATACAAACGCCAGATATAGATCCATTCAAATTAGGGTAGCGGTCTGTATAAGCATCTGATCGAAAATTAGACAACCTAATCCATTTCTACCTTTGCGCTTCATTGCAAACCAATGGATTAGACTCTAAAATCTAGTAAAAGTGGTTTATATTGTAAGCGTCATAATCGCAGGCGCATCACCTTTACGAATTCGGCTGTCATCTGCACGAAAAACGACATCTAACCGCCAGTGCAGCTTATTTTCTATTCCACACAAACACATGAATAGACCCAGGTCTTGCAATCACGCAATGGGGTGATTGCAAGGCCTGAATATTCCCCTAACCCCATTTTCAGCATCTAAACAATCCTTAAGCAAAATGCAAACTGAAGAAATTGTACACATTATTGCTACAGATCCCTGTCGCACATTTAGATATTGGCGTGTATGTCAAAGAAGAAAGCAGATAAGTCCTTTGATATTATGAAAAAACAGTAACCTTAACACTGCGTCACCCATACCCCGACATCCAGCGTCGACTCGGCTACACCAAAAAATGATCCGGCGATCGGTGGCACTGACTCTGGATCTCGTGCGACTGCCACGGCAATATGATCCGCTCCCACAATTGCACCGCTAGTGGGATCAAAACCCTTCCAGCCAGCACCCGGCAAGTACACTTCGGCCCAAGCGTGGGTTGCCCCATAATTTGTTGCTGAGGGAGCCGAATGCAGGTAACCACTGACAAAACGCGAGGCTAATCCTAAACACCGTGCTGTTTCCATAAATAATACGGCAAAATCACGACACGAGCCTGTTCCTTTAAGTAGTGTTTCTTTTGCTGACTGAACGCCCTGCTCTTCTCTGATGCAATATGACAATGAATGATTAATATGGCTACTCAACCGTTCTAATAAGGTAAAGGTCTGAATCTTTTCACCACTGAGCCAAAAGTTTACAAGCCAGTTAGTTAGCATATTAAACGTCTCAGACTCCGGGTATGCCATATAAGGTAATAACAACATTCGATCATTGAATGGGTAAGCAAAAGGATAATCGATAGCATAATCAGAGACCAGAAAATCCAATGGTGTCTCGTTATATTGCTGAATAATTATTTCACTTTCAATCACCAACTGAGTGGTAGGCGTATCAAAGCTTGCTATAGCCACTGAATTGCCTTCGGCATCACGATGCCAAAGCAGCTTGGCTGTTGGCGTTATCTTTAGATTTAAAGACTCAACATGCAATTCATAGTCTTCTCGTGGGCGTAGATGTAAGTAATGCGGTCCAAGCCGGACAGGATTTGAGAAGTTGTAATAGGTACGGTGAAGAATTTTATAACGTTGCATACTTAAGCCTGTTTGTTAAATTTAAGATAATTACCTGACTTTATTCGCGTCAAGGTTTGCACATCATGATTAAACAGATAAACCCATGCTATGATACTTTGTCCATTGGCAAATGAGATTAAGCGCTTTGTTCTTAGATATTCATGAAGCTCTGGATACTGTTGCGTAAACTCTTCATAAGCATCTTATGAGTGGAGTATTTGTTTACGCTTTATTTTATAGACCTGGCATACACTTTATCGGTTTTCTGATCAGCTACCCCAGATAGACTGATGGTTGTACTATATAAAGATGGGCACGAAAAAGACCTTTGCCCATCCTACAGGTTGCTCATATTATTTCGTGTATGTTCCTTAGCAGTTTTCTGATCAGACACTATAGCACCGGTATAGCCATTTACTGGAAACTTCTCATTATCCACGGGAAAATATTAAAAAGTTGCTTTACAATATATTCTATGAACTCGCCTAAACCTGAATTACCAGAGATAAACAAAGAAGATCGCACACCGCTAGTCGATGTGTTATTGGAAATGCTTGCCTGGCAACAAAAGCAGATTGATGAGTTAGCACAAGAGATACTCAAGCTTAAAGGTGAAACCACAAAGCCTAAAATCAAACCGAGTACAATGGATAAGGAGGGTGCCCCAGGAAGTGATGACTCCTCATCAAAAAGGAAAAAAGGCCCAAGGCGCAGTAAAAAAGGCAACCTCAAAATAGATGAAACCCAAATTATTCAGCCGGATGAAATCCCGGAGGGTTTACGCTTTAAAGGGTATCAGGATCGTGTTATTCAGGATATTACCTTTCAAACTCATAACATTCGTTATCGTTTAGCAGAATATATAACGCCAGAGGGTCTTACGATTTTAGGTCAGCTTCCCGAAGACATTCAGGGAGGTAGCTTTGGTAAAAGCCTTATTGCCTTTATTCTCTATCAATACCATCACCAACATGTCACACAGCCATTACTACTGGAACAAATTCGTGATTTAGGCGTCGATATTTCGAGCGGTAAGCTCAGTTATATACTAACAGAAGATCTGGACGATTTTCATGCCGAAAAAGATGAATTACTGAAGACGGGATTATCCGTTTCTAAATATATTCATACAGATGATACTGGCGCACGGCATAAAGGGCAAAATGGCTATTGCACACATATTGGCAATGATTTTTTTGCCTGGTTCAGTAGTACAGAAAGTAAAAGCAGAATCAATTTTTTAAACTGTCTATCACAAGGCAAAACAACGCTTTATACATTGAACACAGGTGCCATTGAATACATGGCACAAAATAAGCTGTCTGTTGTAATCTTGGCGACACTGGAAAATATCAGTGTCTGCATTAACACGGCACCTGACTGGTGCGAATGGCTGGATCAGCAAGGCATCGTTAAACCTCGGCACAGAAAAATAGTCACGGAAGGTGCTTTGATGGGAGGGCTGCTAGACCAAGGCATTTCCTCTGACTTTTCAATTATCAGTGATGATGCAGGGCAGTTTAACGTCTTTGATCATGCCTTGTGCTGGATCCATGCCGAACGAGTAATTAATCGCCTGATTCCTTTAAATGACAGCCATACCAAGGCAGTCGATGACGCACGCGACTAGCTTTGGTCGATTTACCATGACCTGAAAGCTTATAAACTTAATCCTGTTACCGAACAGGCGAGCAGTATCAGGCAGCGCTTTCAAATCCTATGCAGCACCAAAACCTGTTACGAAACGCTTAACCAGGCTCTCGGGCGCATGGGGAAAAATCAACATGAACTCCTCCGTGTACTCGACAAACCCTACCTCCCACTTCATAACAATTTAAGCGAACGGGATATAAGGGATTACGTCAAGAAACGAAAAATCAGCGGGAGTACACGAAGTGATGCAGGGCGGAAAGCCCGTGATACTTTTGCCAGTCTCAAGAAGACCTGCCGAAAGCACGGCATGTCATTTTGGGGTTATTTAAAAAGTCGCTTACTGAAGTTAGAAGGGATTCCTCCGTTATCGGAAGTCATTCGTGCGGCCGCTGCCAGTGTATAATGAGAAGTTACATTTACTGCATATAACTGCCCTGGCATATAGCCATCAGCAACACTTCACAGTGCTTAGCAAACTCATCAGACACGCTAGACACCAGCTTTTTACGTAAAGTTTTACAGGAACAAAAATAGATTCATTATTCACGCGGAGAACTGCCTGTTTAATTGAGCAGGTCTTACTAGCCACGATTGCTCAGCTAGCTGATTATGCACCGGAAAGAAATAATGGGCATTGCTTTCATAATGCTCCCTGACTACTCTCAGCTATAATTCGTCATCCTATGCTTATAGCTGGAATCTTTCGTGCATCAAGAGATTGCCGATAAAACAACTCGAGAATGATGATACCTTGAATAGGCATTTGCCGTGACTAATGAAGTTTACGTCTTCTGCTCTTATGTTACATTTAGCTCCAAAAAGGTGCGAACCTCCAGGCAAACTACTAATAACATGACAACACACTGTCATAGTTTATTTTATATTTAAATTAAATCAACAACTTAAAAATATTTAAAAGTCGGCATCAAAAATGCTTTACTTATTATGCTGGTGATGGAATATAAGCATATAAATCACATTATGCCTAGTCGGAACTGACCTGTGTAGATTTCTTAAATACATGTTTAACCCTCGTTCATTGCTGCAAACATAACTGTTTGTTAATAAATGAGTTGATCGAACACGCTTCTGGTCTGGAGATAATATTATGAAGAAATATTTATTAAGTCTCGTACTATTGGGATCAATTTTTAGTATAACCCTTTATTACTATTCTAATTTCAATAAAAGTCCTGATCAACTGGGTGATTTAGCATATTCCGATTTTGTTAAAAAAATACACAATGGACAGATTGAAAAGGTAGAAATCACCGGAAAATATATTAATTTTCGAACCTCTTCCGGCGAAGAATTTGTCACCTATAATCCAGATGATCCCCAGTTAATTACTAATCTATTGGCAGCAGGAGTACAAATCAGAACTCCTCTCCCGGAACAGCAATCCATGCTAATGCAAATTTTTATTTCCTGGTTTCCGACCTTTCTTCTTATTGCCTTTTTGTTATTTTTTATGCTGAAAATGCAAAAAAATAATGGCGGTGGAAATAATACCTTTCAAAAAAGTAAAGCTAAAATTTTTGCAGAAGATCAAGTCAAAATAACTTTTGCAGATGTGGCCGGATGTGAAGAGGCAAAAGCAGACGTTGAAGAACTCGTCGCCTTTCTAAAGGCCCCGCAAAAATTTCAAAAACTAGGTGGTAAAATACCACGTGGAGTTTTGATGGTGGGACCTCCTGGCACGGGTAAAACGCTGATTGCCCGAGCTATAGCTGGTGAAGCTAAGGTTAAATTCTTTTCTATTTCCGGCTCAGATTTTGTCGAGATGTTCGTCGGTATTGGTGCAGCAAGAGTAAGAGATTTATTCAAGCAAGCCAGAACTGACTCACCGTGTATTATTTTTATCGATGAAATTGATGCCGTCGGTAAAAAGAGAAGCAATTCCGCTGCCGGCAATAGTAACGAAGAACGCGAACAAACTTTAAATCAGTTACTGGTTGAAATGGATGGCTTTGCAGCCACTGAAGGCATTATTGTTATTGCTGCCACTAATCGCGTAGATGTGCTGGATGACGCGCTTTTAAGACCCGGACGTTTTGACCGACAAGTGAATGTTGGACTGCCTGATGTTCGCGGTAGAGAACAAATATTAAACGTGCACTTGCAATCGGTCCCCACGGCAGATGACGTCGAGGTCAGTTTTATTGCACGGGGTACACCCGGGTTTTCGGGTGCGCAACTGGCAAATTTGGTCAATGAAGCGGCTTTACTAGCTGCCCGCTGCGACAGAGTGGCCGTGACAATGATGCATTTAGAAAAAGCCAAAGACAAGATCTTAATGGGTGCCGAGAAACGCACGATGATCATGAGTGAAGATGACAAGCGTTTAACGGCTTATCATGAGGCCGGACATTGTATCGTTGGACGACTCATGCCTGATCATGATCCAGTCTATAAAGTAAGTATTATGCCCAGAGGTCAAGCATTGGGCATCACCATGTTTCTGCCAGAAAATGATCAGTACAGTGCCAGCAAACGCAAATTGGAAGGTCAAATCTCCAGTTTATTTGGTGGTCGACTCGCTGAAAAACTTATTTTCGGTGATGACCGAGTCACCACAGGCGCTTCCAATGATATTGAGCGTGCAACTGAACTAGCAAGAAATATGGTCACACGCTGGGGCTTATCAGATAAGCTTGGGCCCTTAGCCTATGGTGAAGAATCCGGACAAGCTATCTTTGGTCAATTAGGCGCTCAAGGCAGCTCCGTTTCCAGCAATGTTGCGCAGATGATTGATGAAGAGATCCGCGCAGTGATTGATCGTAACTATCAACGTGCCGACAAGATTTTACAGGAAAATATCACTATTCTGCATAATATGGCAGATGCTTTGATGACCTGGGAAACCATTGACAGTAAGCAAATTGATGACTTGATGGAAGGTAAAGTAGCGCGTCCCTCGTTAACATATGGCAAAGCTAAAATACAAAAGCCACCTAAAGTGGACATTGATACTACGAATAAAATCCCTGTCTATACCTTGCAGAATTTAACCTAGTTTCCTCCGTGTGTGCAAGGATGCAATTCTAGCCCGGTTATTTACTTGCCGGGCATTTTTTTATTCTAAAAATAGAACACCAAGTTAAAGGCCTAACATGGCTTTTACAAGAAGTGCTGGTTAGCTCTTTTTCTTAGCGCACCTAGACAATCAAAACGACGGACGCTTCTTCAGCACTAAAGTTCAAGGTATTTTCGTCATCTTCTTCAGTGATGATTGCTTGCTTTAGTTGACCATTGTCATGATAGCTGTAGCGATGTTCTACTTCAGTTTCACCATAAACAATTTTACGGCAGATGGATAAACGATCGTCGGCATCAAAATGTCCTTCGAAATAGGTATTACGGTTACCCATACTTTCTTGTGAAATTTCGCCAACTAACTTTAAAGGTAATTTGATTCCGCTATAACTGGTATAAAAGCAAACCTTATCTGTCTCAGAATTCATGTTGTCACTCTTCCGACCCAAAACAACCCGAATAATCGACACAAACTTCACAGGAAGGTGCACGACATAAATATAAGCCTTCTGCTTCACATAGTTGTTTATACAGAAATTTTTTCCACTTCATGTCTTTGTTATTGCGCTCTGCCAGGTGCGGGAAATTATGCGCCAAAAAGGCTGACAAGTCTTTACGTTGCCAGAACCCGATATCCTGCCAAAGGTGATCACTGCCTAAACAGGCTGAAACCACTAAATCTATAATCCAGCCATTTTCTATATCTTTATTTGGACTAAAGAAAAGCAGTAATTGCACCAGATCTTCTTTTTCTAGCATACGGGCATAATCAAGTTTGCTACCGGATGGTGCAGACTCGGGAATAATAACATGAGGAAAATATGTTTCCTGCATTAATGCAAATTGTGCCGGCTCCAGTCCCAGGTAATCGGGCAATACACTTTTCCCTGTTAACCAGCTGGCAAGTATTTTTGCGAGCCATTGTCGATTGGGATTTGCATCCTGATCTGCTAACAGGGAGTCATAGATATGTTCCCGATTACCGTTTAAGAACTGAAGCACGGCGGTCATCGATTAATATTCGACGCGTAAATCTTCGTCGCGCACAATCATTTGGCAGGCAAGTCGCCATGGGCTAGGTAGATCATCAACAATCATTTGCTCCATTTCATCCTTGGTTAACTTGCCAATTGAGCGCAAAACAGTTTTCTCTTTTTCAGTCAGTGGGCCACCCATTAACGGCTTGTCTTTAGCCTCAATACTGGTGACTTTGACGACACAGGTACCGCACTCGCCATCTTGACATTCAAAGTTAATAGCAATCTTGTTTTCTCTTGCTATTTTAAGAATACTTTGAGTATGACTACCGGCAACGGCATATACTGTTTTATCTCGGTATTCAGGGTTGGTAAAGGTTACTAAAGCCATTTTTTCTTCCTCTAAGTTAATTGTCTAAGCGGGTTTTACTGAAATATCGCCGCCCAATACTTGTGCCTGGCAAGCCAGGCGGTTATGTTTTCCAGCCATATTTTCACGCAATACTTTATCTTCCAGCACTGATGGCTCAGATAAATTATCCCAGCCTTTAGTGACTTTCATGATGCATGTACCGCAATCACCTTCACGACAACCGTAAGTTATACCTGCTCCTACTTTCTCTGAAACTTCAATAACGCGGGTTCCCGCTGGGACAGATACAGTTACGTTAATATCTTCAAAGGTAACATTTGCTTTTGCCATGTGTGTACTCCAAGTTTTTGTTTATAAAAAAATCAAGATAAATCGGCAAAATCGATCACTTTTGGTTTACTTAAACCCATTAGCTCTTCTGCCAACTCACGCCCGAATTGTGTACAGTCTGCGAGCTCCTGTTCCGTAGGAATCAGCTTTACTCGCATACCTGTTATTGGGACTCGTAGTTTGAGTCCTCGTAAACGGTCTTCAACCAGCCTGACGGCTTCACCGGTCCATCCATAAGATCCGAAAACACCGCCCAGCTTGTTTTTTAAATTGACCACGGCTAATGAAGATAATAAATCCCAGACAGGTTTTACCGAATCACCATTAATGGTCGGTGTACCAAGTAACAGCGCATCTGCATCTTCGATCAGGTCAACAAAAGGCGAAACTTCTCCACCCTCCAGGTCATACAAGGACACACGAACACCTGCAATACTCATGGCTCCTTCATAGATAGCTTCAGCCATATGTCGGGTATTACCGTAAGAACTGATATAAAAAATCAACATCGATTTTTCATGTAGCAAGTTTTGAACACCTAAGGATGGCTGTGATAATTCTTGATAGCGATGCACATAGCGCATCGGTTGATCACGTAATATCGGTCCATGCGTGGGCGCAATTAAATCTGGCTGTAGTGGCTCTATCAAAGCCAAAGCACGAATCACATACTCTTTAAAGGGTCGCATAATATGCGCATAATAATATTCAAAAGAGAATCTGAAATCGCCTGCCTGATCGTTAAATAAGCGGGTATCGCAAAAATGACAACCAAACACATCACCGGAAAATAGCATTTTCTCTTCCAGTAAATATGTACATTGTGTATCTGGCCAATGCAGATAAGGGGTATGCAGAAATTCCAGGTTGCGGTCACCTAAAGAGACTTTGTCTCCCGTAAGAACAGCCGTAAAACTGAGTCCATCTCGCTTTAGCAATGCCTTCAGCATGGATTGTGCTTTTTGTGATATATACAACTGCGCCTGTGGTGCGCGTAACATTAATTCCGGCAATGCCCCGGTATGATCTGGCTCCAAATGGTTCAGTACGATGACTTTAATTTCCGAATAATCAGCAACTGATTCCAGGCGAGCAAAAAAGTCATCGGAAAAATTTTCCTTAACCGTGTCTATAATGGCAACACCCTCACTTCCTCGAATTAAATAAGAATTGTAAGTCGTACCATTTGCAGTTTTCAGAATAATATCAAAGCTACGTAGATCAGGATCGAAAGCCCCAATCCAATGCACACGCTCAGAGAGAGGAACGGCGATAGGCGTATTAGTCTCTGCTGAGATTGTCGCAATATTAGCCATGCTGACAATCCTTTAATTCTCTATTTGGGCAAGTTTCAAGGTCGCTTTGCACCTGACTCTCTATTAAGCCTATCCAGCTATCTACCTCTTGCTCATTGAAACCAGCACTTTTTTTACTGCCCACTTGCATTAATGGCCTGCGAATTAATAAAGGATCTGCTAACATCAGGCTAATAGCTTGTTCAGCATCAACAGTCTCTGGATTAAAAAGGCCTTGTTTAATGGCTGGCGCACTACGGTTAAACCATTGAGCCACTGATTTCCCAGTGAAAAATTCACGCAGCAGCTCAGTATTTGATGACCAATCTTCTGTTAACAAGTTTTTTGCGACAACAATATGCCCTGCTGCACGCAGTAACTTTTTTTGTCGGGCATTATTAATACAGCCCGGCTTTTCATAGAAGATTATTTGCGCCATGTCATTTACACCTTAATGCGCTTGTAACTCGGCCATCGCTTCGGCCATTTTTTCTGGCGGAATACCGGTTAAAGAACCGGGAGGATTGATTGCCTCGCCCAAGGCATTAAGTATTGCTCCCTCAATGGGGCAAATAGTTGCGCATTGCGGGTCGGCAAAATCTCCCTCACATTCGGTACATTTTTTACTATTAATTAAAAAATGCGGTTTCGCTTCATAAATGGCTTCACTAGGGCAGACAGGCTCACAAGCAAAACAATTCACACAGGACTCAATTATGGATAAAGACATAGGTCACTCCTAAGCATTAGCGCGTTTTTGTTGTGTAGTTTCATCGAGTTTTCCAGCTTCAGCCATTTCCAGATAAACAGCCATGACGGCTGCTTCAATATCTTCCATCGCATGCTCACCGTTAGGCTGTATACCAGCTGCTTCTAACTGTTCCCACGGCTCAAAACCAATTTTTGAACACAACACAACCTCACACCCTTCCAGAGTACGAATATTCTTTTCTAGCGCTGTTTCAGCTTCACCACAGGAATCATCACCACTACAATACAATTCAGTTTTACGATGACTTATAAAACGTGCGCCTTCAGACGAAGCTTCATAAATCAAAAACTCTTTGGCATGACCAAAATGCATATTAATAACACCTTGACCACTGGTTGCAACTGCCATCAATACAGGACGTGTATTCAGTTTTGGTAAGGCTATTGTATGTTCTTCCTTGGAAGCACGTTTTTCATTCATTTCCGCTTCAATCGCTTGATGAATGACTTTACGTTTAACCATCGCCGCTTGATAATCGATGTCCATATCTTCAATTTTATCCATGGTAAATTCATCACCACGATCCTCGCCTAACATACCTACTGCATCGGCACGACATTGACGGCAATGACGCATCATATTCATATCACCCGAACAAGAATCTTGTAGGGCTTGTAGTTCATCAGCCGTCGGGCCACGCTGTCCCATAACACCATAAAAAGTACCGTGCTCAGCTTCTGCAATCAAAGGCATTACATTGTGCAGGAAAGCGCCTTTTTCTTTAACTATACGGCTGACTTCAGCAAGATGTTGATCGTTAACGCCAGGAATCATAACTGAGTTAACTTTAACCAAAATACCTTTAGCAACCAGCATTTCCAGACCTTTTTGCTGTTGCTTAATCAATATTTTTGCTGCTTTTTTACCTTTTATTCGACGATTATTCCAATAGATCCAGGGATAAATTTTTGCGCCTACTTCAGGATCTACACAATTAATAGTAATCGTCACGTGATCAATATTATGTTTAGCAAGCTCTTCAACCGCATCAGGTAATGCCAGGCCATTGGTAGAAACACAAAGCTTAATATCCGGCGCATCTCGGCTAAGCGTTTGAAACGTTTCAAAGGTTCTTTCCAGGTTTGCTAACGGATCACCAGGACCGGCAATGCCTAAAACAGTCATTTGCGGAATATTGGCAGCAACCGCCATGGTTTTCTTAACCGCTTGCTGTGGTGATAGCAGCTCCGAAACTACGCCAGGACGAGATTCATTAGCACAGTCATATTTGCGATTACAATAATGACACTGAATATTACAAGCAGGAGCAACAGCCACGTGCATACGCGCAAAATAATGATGCGCATCTTCTGAATAACAAGGATGGTTTTGAACTTTTTCTCGTATTTCATCAGACAAATGATCTAATTGATCATCGGTTGAACCACATGATCCGGCTGAGCAGCCGCTTTCACCTTTGCTTTCTGGTTGGTCGTTAAGTACTGGCAGTTCCATAAATCACACCTCAAAATAGTTTAGATATATTGAGGATTTAGCACGGGCTATGCCAATTTGATTATTTATTGATATAACCTTGTTTTATAAGGATAAAATACCCATAAATGAAGTTTCACTTTATCTTTTGTCATAAACCTAACAATCAATTTGTGGGGCTTTGTGTCGATCGACACAATATAAACTTCCCTTTGTTTGATACTTACGCCTAACTTTGCTTGTTTCATTCAATATAATAATAGTTTGCACCCATAACGTACTGCTTATACACTATTAGGCTTGGCCCCTTAATTTGATTTTATATTTCATTCTATGGATAAAAATGAATTCCAACGGATCATCAAAGCACAAGATGACTTGATTCGAGATCTTGGTGTAGATGTTTGGATCGGTATGGAGTCGACCTTTACTCGACGCTTTATGGAGAAACCTGAATGGTTATCAGAGGCCTTGGGCCCGGAAAAATTAAAGTATGCTTATGCACTCCTTAATGCAGTGCATAAACGTCAGCCGGGAGGAGTCGTATTGCATACGCTTGGTAGACAATATGCCAGTGAGGACTTGCCTCGTTGGAGTATAGGTTATTTTCAAGCCAGAAATAGGCAATTTACCTGGGCAGGTCCACCTGACCCTAGCCTGATTGCAGATTCAAAAAAAAATGCCACTGCCAATCCCGAGGCTGTTGAAATCTTTTGGCAGTTACTGTTAAATGAGCTGCACCAGTCTCCCTGGCAATCAACTTGTTTTCAAGTGAACGATGATTTGGCCCATCGAATATTATTCCGCATTGATGGAAATCGGGTGGATTCTGACATCCAACAAAAGCCAAACCTGGCTTGTGCTTCTATTCATACTTACAAAATTCCCTTAGATGGTTTAATAGATGAACTAGCAAGCAACGGCGACTTGTTATTAAGTATAGGACTGCATTCTACCAACGGCGCTCACCATAACGGTACCTCTGTGGTGATTGAGCTTCCTGAAATGCCAGATATAAAATCATTTGTGCAGCTATTGGGCTACATTGCTCAAGCTGCTAAAAATGCTTCTCTTAAATCCCTCGTGATTCAAGGATTTCCACCACCGGTAGATGACACTGTGGCATGGGTCACCATTACCCCCGATCCGGCAGTCATAGAAATCAATCAGGCGCCCGCAGATAATTCTGCGACCTTTTATAAGTATTGTGATTTGTTTTATGCTTGCGCAGAAGAGGAAGGCCTCACCCCTTATCGGCTGCATTATAATGGTGTGATTTCAGATTCTGGCGGTGGCGGGCAATTTACTCTCGGTGGACCTAGTCCGCTAAGCAGTCCATTTTTCCGTTACCCACAATTATTGCCGAAACTGATTGCTTATCTCAATGATCATCCGGCCCTTTCCTACTGGTTTGCTCCTCCTTCAATTGGTAGTTCGAGTCAATCGCCACGCGCTGATGAGGGATTAGCCGATTCATTTAACGAATTGTCACTCGCCGTCGCACACTTAAATACCCAGAAAAATCTCTCACCGGAACTTATCTGGCGCAGTTTGAGCCCTTTTTTAGTCGATCCTTCCGGTAACTCACACCGCAGCGAATTGAATATCGAAAAACTCTGGAATCCTTATTTGCCTGGACGAGGATGTTTGGGTTTAGTCGAGTTTCGTGCCTTTAGCATGTCGCGTAGTCCTGAGTCTGCAACAGCTATCGCTGTGCTATTACGCAGTCTGGTCGCGATGTTAAGTCAACAAAATGAAGCCTCTGAACTAGTTCATCATAGTTCATTGCTACATGATAAATATGCCTTGCCTTTTTATCTGCAACAAGATTTTCAGACTGTATTCAGCGATTTAGAGAAATCTGGTTTACCTTTACATGATTCGATTAAGTCTTTACTCATAGAAGAACCTGTACGTCATATAGGTCAAACCGTGTTTAACGACTGCAAAATCGAATTACACCAGGCGTTGGAATTTTGGCCATTAGTCGGAGATGTCGCCTCTCAAGAGAATGGAGGCTCGCGTTTGATTGATGCCAGCACAACTCGCTTACAAATAACTTTGAGCCTGACGCCAGACAACCCTTTACAACTGAACGACTGGCATCTGTCGCTTGATGGTTATGCGATCCCTTTACGCCAGGAACAAACACAGGAAAGTCAGGTAAAAATCATCGGCTTACGCTATCGAAATTTTCAACCCGATATTGGTTTACATCCAGGTATTATTGCAAGAAGTGGCATTGTTTGTGTGCTTTCCCACCCGGATTTGCATCAAGCGCTGGAAATCACTTATCACGAATGGCACCCTGAAGGACTTGCTTACTCAGGCTTGCCAGAAAATATAGACGATGCAAAGCAACGCTGTCAGGAGCGTTTCACCACAAAGATTATCAGCTTTAAAAGCGAACAAAAAGCAAAAACCTTGCCCGTTTATGCAGCAACTGATTATTGTCTGGATCTGCGTCGTTTGCCTGTTCAGCCTGATACTGTATAAATGAAACTTTAGCTGACCATACAAGGAACGCCCTGAATAATGGGTATACAAAATATACTTTTTCAACTTTTTATGTAGATTCTACACCTTATGGCATCGCTTAAATTAACTGAGTTTTTTAATATTTACGATGTCATTTAATTGCATGAGTTACAAATTTTTGAATATCATCGTTACTAACCGGATTTAAAAAAGACGGTGTTAACCTGATGGGCGCAATAAGAATTCCCTTTTCAATCAGACGCGTTATCATGCCAAGATAGTCCAGGGATACTTTGCCGGTGAGTAAATTATTAAAATCCGGAGCCTGTTCATAAGCATTCAAAACCTGATGGAAGCCTTGTAGATAAAGATAATCCTTGGTGAAGCCACCTCCTCTGTATACTCGCGCAGTAATGGTAAATGCTTGATTATCATCAATATGATGCTGTTCTTTTAGAAACAAGAATGTCGTTCTGAAGTTTTTTTCTTTAATCATCGACTCAACGGCTAACACCCGCAGCGCAAGAATTTTTAACCTTTTTATAGTCATGCATCCGGCCAGATATTCACTCAATATAGCTAAGCCCTCCTGAGTCATAGTGTTGACCGGGCAACCTAGCGATAATATCTTTAATGGCTGGCTACGGGCATTTAATGTTGTCAGCAGATGCACACCTAACTCATGATGTGCTAAAGCCTGAGCTTCAATTTCACTTACTTGTGCAGAACTATTTATCTTGATTTTTAGTCCAGAAACCAAAGCATTAGCGATCATCGAACTGTTTAGTATTAATTCGTAATCGTAGCCTTCCTTATCCGCAAAGGCTTTTAGTACGCTTTCTATATAGCGGACATCCATCAACTGGCAGTTATCCGTTTCTGGTTCTTCCGGCAAATGCAATATAAAGTGGGCATTGCGCAGATCTTTAACTGATGGTTCGCCGTAATATCGCAATGAGTCGTAGAGAAACTCACTGCTACCTATGGATTTAAACTGGTCTATCTTATCAACATAGGAATCAACAACATCTAGATATAACCTTGCCAGGTCCTCATCTTGTATTTCATCTAATGGCAAATTAAACAGATCCCTTTTTAATTTGTAGGAATTAATCAGGTTTTCTCTGTACAGAAATTTTGGCTCAATAGAATACAAGCCTTCAAAGAAGTTTTGTTTTTGCTCTAAATAATTTAATGGACTGACAGCCTCTAAAATATCAATGCCACTCACCAAAGCATGTAAGCTGTTATCAAGGTTCTGCATAAAAACACTTTGCGAAAAAGGCAAGGTGGTGGAATAGTCTGGCTCACTCATGACTGACGCCTCATTTATTTATTACAAAAAAAACCTCGCCAAAAATCATTCCAGCGAGGCTTTTGATTAAATTGAGTTAGTATTACTTATTTAATGAACAGCATTTCCTGATACTTAGGTAAAGGCCATAGATCGTCTGCAACTTCAACCTCTAAAGTATCTGCGTGTACTCGAACGTCATCCATTATGCCACGAATATCATTGGCACAAAATTGCATATGCTCTTCAATCGAGGCAAAATCATGTTTTTGTATTGCTGTACTCAGTTTTGCAACAGCAGCCATCATAGCATTGCTTTCTACTGCGACTTTTTCGGCTACTGAGCTATCTAACTCTATGCCCATCTCAGTCATTTTAGAATTAACGGTTGCTAGTTCAGAAAGATAATTCATAGCTGCCGGGTAAATCATCGTTTTAGCCATATCTACGACTAGTTTTGCTTCTACTTGAATACTCAGGATATATTGCTCTGCATAGACGTCATAGCGACTTTTTAGTTCGACAGGTGACAAAACTCCAGTGCTGGCAAAAAGTTGTTTGACAGGCTCCTCAAGTAGTTCCGGCAGTGCATCCGCAGTATTTGGGATATTCTTTAAGCCGCGCTCTTTTACCGCCATTTCATGCCATTCTGAAGAATATCCATCACCGCCGAAAACAACATTTCCATAGGTTTCCATAAGCTCTTTCAGCACAGCAATCGATGCGCCAGCTTTATCACTTCCTTTAGCAAATTCAGCTTCCAGTTTATCAGCAATCCAGTTAAGCGAATCTGCCAGCATGGTATTCATGGCGACAAGAGGCCCTGATACAGATTGTGAAGAGCCTACTGCCCGAAATTCAAAGCGATTTCCGGTAAATGCAAAAGGAGACGTTCTGTTCCTGTCACCTGGATCACGCTCAAACTTGAGGATCTGAGATAGTCCAAGATCCATCAACCCCCCCTTTGCAGAAGTCGCTATTTTGCCGTCTTTAATGTCCTGAAAAACTTTTTCCAATTGATCACCAAGATAAACAGACAAAATAGCAGGCGGCGCTTCGTTAGCACCTAAGCGATGATCATTGGATGCCGAGGCAATAACGGCACGTAATAAGGGGCCAAATTTCTCAACACCGCGAATAACAGCACCACAGAATAATAAGAAGTTTAAGTTATCATGCGGAGTATCGCCCGGGTCTAGCAGATTTCCCTGTGTCGCGTTACCTACAGACCAGTTAACATGCTTACCGGAGCCATTGATTCCAGCAAACGGTTTTTCATGTAGAAGGCAAAGAAAACCATGTTTTTTAGCTACTTTTTTCATCAAGGTCATCATTAATTGCTGATGATCTGCTGCGATATTAGCAGATTCGAAATATGGTGCTATTTCGAATTGCCCTGGCGCGACTTCGTTATGGTGCGTTTTAGCAGGAATGCCTAATTTATAGAGCTTATCTTCAAACTCCTGCATGAACACTTGCACACGCATAGGAATAGAACCGAAATAATGGTCATCAAACTCCTGACCTTTTGCTGGTGGGGCGCCAAATAGAGTACGACCCGCAAGCAGCAAATCAGGTCGGCTATTGGCAAAGTTACTGTCCACTAAAAAATATTCTTGCTCAGCACCACAGCTCGAGTTTAACGTAGCAATCTCTGTTTCACCCATTAAAGAAAGCACTTTCTGAGCTGCTTTGTTCATGGCATGGTTAGAACGTAACAAGGGGATTTTTTTATCCAGTGCTTCACCAGTCCAGGACATGAAGACACTGGGGATCATCAAGGTTGAACCATTATCTGTCTGCATAATATAGGCAGGACTGGTTGGATCCCATGCGGTATATCCGCGTGCTGCATTAGTGGTGCGAATACTTCCATTAGGAAATGAAGAACCATCCGGTTCGCCTTTGATTAATAGGCTACCTGTAAACTCAGTAATCGCGTTGCCATCAGCATCGCTAACAATGAAACCATCATGTTTTTCAGCCGTGATATTAGTCATTGGGAAAAAAATATGCGAGTAAAACTTAACATTTTTAGTTAATGCCCACTCTTTCATTGCAGCCGCAACCATATCAGCAACAGCTGGATCGAGCTCTACACCAGTTTGTACTGTTTTCTTGACTGCCTTAAAAGCATTTTTAGAAAGCGACTCTTCCATTTTTGCTAAATTAAAGACATCACTTGCCCAAATCTTACTTAATGGCTCTGGTGTATCTACAGCGATAGTTTCACGATTAGTAATTTGATAAATAGTTTGTAGCCGAGATGCATTTCCACTCATTTTTTATTCCTCAATATTAGGTTATAAAAAATATAACGAGCAATAAACACACCATTTTATATAAATAATCTATAGCCTTAACTCTATGCATGAAAGCCTTACTGTATAAGACTTATAACTGAATTAAGGAAAAATTATTTGGGGAAATCATAAGATTTAATGAACCATTATTGTGCATAATGCAAAAATACAGGGCATAAATGAAATATTAAGTCAATACCCGGTATTTTATGTGTGTTGAGATTTCCTCTGTTTTTATCAATTAGATTTACTATCCATTCCCCTAAATACTGAACAACGCTTAAAGACATCCAGCGAAGGCTGTACCTGTTTTTGTGCACAAAACTTGGCAGCGAGTTTTGCCAGTCCTTTGATTTCTCGCCCGGTTGCCCGGGAAAAAATATCCGCCAAATCTGCAATTAATTGAGCCTCAACGTTAAGCTCGAATTGTTTTGTCATCACCTGCCATATTTTCATTCGGTCTTCACGGTGTGGTGGATGATAGCTAATCATCGCAATACAACGAGAAATAATCGCTTCATCGATATCATCAATGCGATTTGTAGTTAAAAATAACAAGCCGTTAAAATATTCCAGGACGCGCAAAAACACACCAACTACCGCATTTGAAGACAAACTATCACTACGCCGCCGAATGTACACATCGGCTTCATCGATTAACATCACTGCACCCCAACGTTGCGCACGAATCAAAGTTTCTTGTAATGCTTTTTCCATTTCGGCAACATTCAAGCCTAGCTGCCCCGAATGCACCCGATATAAAGGTCGTTTTATAATTTCTGAGTACACTTCAGCGGTTAATGTTTTACCCACCCCTGCTGGCCCCGCGCATAATAACGTTGTCCCCCCTGATTTACCTTCGACTATATCGTCCATTAACACATCCATTTCTGCGGTTAAAATGTCAATCAAGTCAATTTGCTCAGGTGGAAGAACCAGTTTATCTTTCAGTTCGGGTTGATATTGATAGGGCTTTAGTTCATCAACATGAACCCAGACATGATGATGCAACTCCAGATGGAACATTAATATGTAGCCATGTACCGGCAGTTCAGTAAATAAATCTTTAGGGATTGTTTCTTTGGTCTCTTCTGCCTGTTTTTCTATCTTGCTATCATAACGGTTACTTTTACCTGCCCTGCGCAAAAAACCACCTAATATGTCTCCCGAGGCATCCAGTGCTAAAACACGATCACTGATAATATTTTCATCATTAACCACTCGTGTACTACCGCCACTGGATGAAAGTACCACAACATTTTTTCGAGTCCAGTCGCTGCTACGGTGGCTAGCGGTTGGATCTTCGGCATAAATACCTGTACCCTTCGCTGAAAACTGCTCACCATAGCGCGCACGCCAATCAAAATAGAGTTCTATACTTTCATTGTAATGGGCGACTAATTCAGGTGTCTCCCTTAAATAGCCTTTCATAAGCAAGATTTCACTGATGGATTGCTGCTCTATATCTTTACGCCGCAGAATAATATTTTCTATGGCAATTTTACCGCGTGAATTGGCTTTTAATTCAATCAGGATTCTGCCTGATTCTTCCTCTCCGGGTGGCGTATAATCAAGTCGAGTAATCAAATAAGCCATGATTTTGCCAGAGGCCATCACCCTAAACAACCAACCTTTCTGAGCACCATTAATCAAGTATTGAGCAATGTCTGGAACCAGCAACTCTAAATCATCGCTTGAATATTTTTGCTCATCATCGTTCATTGCTTTTTTCAAGGTAGAAATCATTGCTGCCTGATTCTGCTTTCCTGATCCAGCTTGCTGATAAAGATTTTGCAAATAACTTAATTCTGAATTCGATAAATGATTAAATGGAATTTCTACTTTATTACCGAAACGTAATTGCTCCCTGAGTTTAATCAACCCCGGAAACTCTGTTAATAGCGCATTAACATACGTTTTTTCAATCTGCAGTTTCATTGCTTACAGCCTCGTTCTAAATATTAATAACGACAGGATGGTGCGGTACGAAGCGCATCACGTGAGCGGTTCTTGATAGGGATTTTTTAGCAAGGCCATCACTCTATCCAACTCCGTAAAATCCCCTTTTTCAGCAGACTGGACGACCCTATTCAATATACTTTCACGCAATATATAAGCTGGATTTATCTGATTCATAGCCTTCCTACGCACTTTGTTGGGCCTCCTTTCCACGGCTAATCGTTCCTGATAACGATGCAACCAGCTTTGCAATAAATCCATATCAGCAATATCTGGAAACAAATCCTGACTTTTACAGCCTGTTTCAAATTGAGCAAGATTCCTAAAGAAGTCAGTATAATCAGCGTGTGTATGCGTTAAAACGGTAAGTAAACTGTTGATAAACTCCCTATCACCATCAAGCTGAGTGTACAGCCCTAATTTCTCACGCATAATCTGCAAATACAGCTGTTGATAGGTTTGTCGATACAAGCGCAGTAAGCCGGCGGGTATGGTTGGCGTAGCTAATAAGGAACTTACTGCCTGGGCTAATGCCAAACAATTCCATCGCCCAATATCCGCTTGTTGATCAAATTGATATCGGTTTTGGTCGTCAGAGGGGTTTGGCGAAAAAGCCGGATCATACGCCTCCATAAAACCAAAAGGACCTAAATCCAGGGTTTCTCCACTCAAGGTCATATTATCGGTATTCATCACGCCGTGTGTGAAGCCCACGCTTTGCCACGAAGCAAGCAGTCGTGCTGTACGCATAATCACGATTTCCAGAAATTTCAGCGGTCGCTGTGCTGGCACTTCATTAAGTAATTCAGGAAAATGCTGCTCCAGCACAAAATTAAATAATTCCCGAACAGCGCCGAAATCTTCTAGGTGATGAAAATACTCAAAGTGACCAAAACGCAAATGAGACCTGGCTATTCTCACCAAAATAGCCGCCGTGCCCGATCCTATTTCAGTACGACTTCCCAATAGGCATAAAGCTCGGGTACAAGGAATACCAATCCCTGATAGAGCTTCGCTCGCCAGATATTCACGCAGCGCATCACTCAACAAATAACGTCCATTTAAAGTCCGCGAAAAAGGCGTTAACCCCGCGCCTTTTAGCTGGATTTCGTATTTATCGCCTTTAAATCCCAGCACTTCACCCAGCAAAATAGTGCGACCATCGCCCAGCTTTGAAGTAAAAATGCCGAACTGATGGCCGGCATAAACAGTGGCAATAGGCGATAATTGCGCGGCTATTTCATCGCCATTAAAATAGCGCAAGTTGCTATCACTGTTTAATTGTTCGGCACTTAATCTGAATAACTGCGCGACTTGCTCATTGCAATGTACAAAATACGGATCAGCTAGCGGCGTTGGTGCGACATATTGATAAAAAGCTTCCGACTGCTGTAGCCAGCTATTCGTCCGGATCATATTTTTCATAGTAGACGCTTATTGATCAAGAGCTGCATATAATACTTCGGCAATATGTAGCGGTTTTGCAAAGCCACCATTCACTATTTGTTGCTGACACGAAAAGCCGTTTGCAATAACCCTTGCTTCAGCCTCTGCCCGAATCGCGGGATAAAGCCCCTGCTCTGCCATTTGTTTTGCATGTTCAACATGTTCCGCTTCCAGGCCAAATTGCCCGGCCATACCACAGCAGCTCGCTTCAATCTGGGCACTGTTCAACTCAGGAATTAACTTCAAAACTTTACGCATTGACTTAGTCGCACCCATGGCTTTTTGATGACAATGACCATGCACCAACATTTTTTGGTCGCCCAGGGATTTGAATTTTAATGTCCAGTGTTTAGCCGTTTGTTCTCTGGCTATAAATTCCTCAAACAATAAAACTTTGCCTGCTAATTGCCTTGCTGACTCACCCAAACCTAAAGTCAGATATTCATCTCTTAGACTTAAAATACACGAAGGCTCTAAACCTATAATGGTGCGATTGGCTTCCAGGTGGGGTGTTAAAGCAGCCAATAAACGCCGGGCTTCTTGTCTGGCTTGTTCGATCATACCATTTGCAAAATAGGTACGACCGCAGCATAAAGGCCTATTATCAACCAAATCATGCTGCGCTTTATCTAACACATAAACTGGGTAGCCTGCTGCTTTTAAAACCGCTACAGCCGCATCGGCAACCGCAGGATTAAAATGTCGATTAAAGGTATCAACAAACAAAACGACTTCAGTTTTGGTTTGATCTGCAGGTGTTTCAGTGGGGGCGATAAATGACTGCTTTGCCAGCTCGGGCAGCTTAACTTGAGCACTAATACCTAATAACTGCTCTCCAAGTCGAACCGCGAAAGGGGAATGATTACGCCACTGAATTAAGCGAGCAAAGAAAGGTACGTTAACAATTAATTTTGGCAAAGCCGCAAACAAGCGACTACGCAATGGAACGCCTGTTTCACTATAACGCTGCGCCAGGAATTCAGCCTTAATAAGCGACATATCAACTTCATTCTCGCATTCACGTTGACACCCTTTACAGCTAACGCATAAATCCATAGCCTCCGCTAGCTCTGAATGATTAAACGGCATTTTTCCGAATTCGCCATTCAGAGCGGACTTAAGTAATTTAACCCGCCCTCCGGTAGATAATTCCACTTTATCGCTAATGCGAAAGCTGGGGCACATTACGCCTCTGTCCTTATTTTCGCAGGCGCGACTGCCTATGCATACGGCAACCGCTTTAGCGAAATCATCACCCATTTTAGGTATATCAGCATAGGCATCGCCCATACCTGCATCTTTGTATGCAGACCAATCAAGAAAAAGTTTCATACTGCCCCTATTGTATTAATACAATAGTGACAGCAAGTTAAGTGCCAGTCATAAAGTATTCACAACCAATTGTTTTATAAACAATAAATATTAAAACAGACTGTAGCAAACCTTACAAAACAAGCTAAACTTCTGATAGATTTTTTAACATTTTATAATCCTCCATTACAAAACCATTGCCAATATCCTGAATTAAACAGCCGACATTTCTATATCCCCGCTGCTCATAAAAACGGATGGATCGAATATTATGTTGATTAACTGTTAGCCAAATATTCTTGACGCCCAGGTCACGACAAAAAGCTTCTATAAATGAAATAGTGGCAGTACCCACTCCCAAGCCTTGCTGATCCAGCTTTATATATAATTTGCTAATTTGTCTATTAGCCAGGTCACCACCAGGGCCAAGCGCAAAGTACCCTGCACTGTGTTGATTATGTTGTACTAAAAAGTATTTATACCCTGTAGCTATCTGCTCATTGATTGCAGCCTTACTTTGAAAAGTATCTAGCATATAGTCAATTTGCTTTTGTCCGATGATAGGCAAGTAATGAGCATTCCAGATTTCATAAGCAAGATCGACAACACGCTCAATTTCATCGTGAGTGGTAACTTCATTAAAATTAAGCATAAACTTGATTAAGGGACTAAATTGAAATTATGACTCAGCCTAGCATATTTTATATTGCAATAAACCTCATAGACTGACTTCAGCCGTCACAATACCCACATAAATCACTTTTAAATTGTTATAGAACAAACAATTTACTCAGATTTAGGGCGCTAGCCCCTATAAATACTAACAAGTGTTCTGGCATATCGCTTGCTTAATAAAAAACTTAGGAAGTCTCAATATTAAAATCCCTAACTACTTTTATTCTCAGGAGAATAACTTATGCCTGCAATTTTTGAGCTTAAATGCAACGATGATAAACAGTTTTATTTCCATTATCTCAATAGCAACAGTGAAATTATTATGATGAGTGGTGATTATGATAATAAAGAAGAGGCAGAACAAGGCATTAAAGATACTCGAGTCGGCTCATTGATGGGCGAACTACTCGCGGCAGGCAGAGTACCAGGAGGCGAAAGCTTCTTTGTGATCAAAAATTCTGCAGGTGACATTATTGCAAAAAGCATTTTATTTAACTCACAAATGGTTTTCGACAATGCCTTACACGCTATGAAAGACAATGCCTGTATTGCTGAAATTTCAGATCTTACATAAGCTTGGGAATAAGCCGTTAATAACTTGAGCAGGCGTAAAAAAGCTTTAGCTTTTTTCGTCATACACAGCAACAGCTAAAGCTATTGCACTCCTTATCAAATATCGAAGTTAATAAATACTTATTCCTTATGTTGGATACCTTAGCCTTTCATAGTTATATAAATGTTGGCAGAATAATTTCTGTCTACTACTCTGCCGCCAAGAGAAGCAATGATGAGTATTGAACTAATTATCGCCAAAGAATTTGCTAATATTTGCATCACTCATACTGAGCTGTCCTCCATTGAAGCCATTCTAACAAGCGAAATTGGCAATAAGGATTTTATAGCACAACTCAATAAGGTCACCAGCCCTCTCGATAAAAGCTATGCGGTAATAAGCGATAACTTACGCCCTTTTCTTGAGCTTAACTCAGAAGCCGCCTTTATAAGCCGGTTTGATGATTTATTTGCGCGATACAAAAGCGTCTATTTAACAGAATCGAGTAAGCCCAGAACGTATACAGACGAAGCTTTTGAAGCTTATCTTATGCTGAGAACCCTAAAAGAAACCCGAATTCATATAATAACTGCAACACCTCTTTAAAGGGTTAGATGGTATAGTTTCCGTCGACTAAAACCTGAAACTAAAAAGAGGTGCTCAATGAACACGTTTAACCATCTAACCCAAGAGGAAAGATTTTACATTTATACGCAACTAAAACAAGGCGTTTCTAAGAATCAAATAGCCATCACATTGGGGCGTCATAAATCGACTATTGGACGTGAAATTACGCGTAATACAGGTCAGTGTGGTTATCGTTACAAGCAAGCTGAGAGAATAGCTAAACAACGCCATATTGATAAGCCCAAAAACATCAAGATGACGGCTGAGTTACAACAGATAATAACGCCTTTAATCAAAGAGAAATGGAGTCCTGACTGTATTTCAGGACGCTTAAAACAACAAGGTAAGGACTCCGTCAGTCATGAGACTATTTACCGTTATATTTTAGCTAACAAAGCAGCCGGTGGCGATTTGTATACTTATTTGAGGCATCAAGCCAAACCTTATCGTAAGCGATATGGAAAAAATGATTATCGCGGAACGATACCCAGCCGTGTTGATATTGATGAGCGACCACAAGTGGTTGATGATAAAACGCGTTTAGGTGATTGGGAAGCAGATACTGTTATCGGTAAAGGACATAAAGGCGTATTGGTGACGCTGACTGAACGGGTCTCAAAGCTCAACTTCGCCATCTCAATTGAGCGTAAAGAATCTGAATTAACGAAAGAGGCGATTATCAATGCTCTTGAGCCTTTTAAACGTTGGGTTCACACGATTACCTTTGATAATGGACGTGAGTTTTGTGGGCATGAAGCCATTGCAAAAACACTCGACTGCGGCACTTATTTTGCCAAACCGTATCATTCGTGGCAACGAGGTTTAAATGAAAACCACAATGGCTTATTAAGGCAATACTTCCCTAAAAAAGAACCTTTGGATAAGGTAACTCAAGATGAGGTTGATAGTGCAATTACAGCACTTAATCATCGTCCAAGAAAAGGGTTAAATTACAGAACTCCATGGGAAGTATTTTGCCAAATAACGGGGGTTGATATAAATAAATCACAGGGTGTTGCATTAATTGCTTGAATTCGCGAAAGTAAAACCACATACCCGCTACTAAAACGCACTTTTGTGCGCCTTGATGAATTGATCGATAAATGGGTGACTAATGATGCGTGGCTAGCAATGACGATTGAAAACCTCTTTAAAATGCTTCCGCGCCTGCTAAATGAAATCGCAGAACTCAAACAAAAAGACCCTGGTGATGCCTATCTTATTTTCAATTCTGCTTTTAACTCTTTTGTTCCGTATCTGAATATAATTCGAGCAAAATTGATAATATAAAGCGCTCTTTCAAGTCACAGATAAAACGTTCAATATCGTCATTCTATTACCCGCTGAACATAAGCGTGTTTAACAGGATTGTAATGTATATAATCAACGTAGCTTTTATAATCCTCTATACTTCAATAAACAAAGGATGCTGCTGTTTAGTCAGTCGGAAAGCTTCACGCAAGCATTAAATGTAAAAGATCAGCCAATCATTATGGCTACGTTCAGCTAAATTAACGGCAAAAAACAAACACTGCCTTTTAGTTTAAGCTAATGATTATTTTATAGGTATGCCAGACAAAATCTAAATGACTCAGTGCCCCTAATTCATTTCTATTTTCTCAAGGAGAGAAATCATGACACAACAACTAACTGCTTATCCTGTATGGGATCGTTCTGTTCGCATCTTTCATTGGGTAAATGTGTTCTGCATATTAGCCTCGATTGCCATTGGTGTGGCGATATTGAATGATAAAGCCCTTGGCGTGAGTAATGAGGGCAAGTTGATATTAAAAACGGTTCATGTTTACTTTGGTTATGTATTTGCAGCTAATTTAACGTGGCGGATTGTGTGGGGGTTTTTCGGTAACCGTTATGCGCGCTGGCATTCTATAGTACCGTTTAATGCAGAACATCGTGCTCAATTGTCGGCCATGATGACAGGGGCAAAATCAGCTAAACCAGTGGGGTTCCTGGGACATAGTCCTATTGCTCGATTAATGGTCGGATTATTGTTTTTGCTGATGACTGCACAAGCGATAACAGGCCTGGTCCTGGCCGGAACCGATGTCTACATGCCTCCCTTTGGTAATACCATTAAAGAATGGATCGCTAGTGATCCTTCGATGGTGGAGAGTGTGCAACCGTATTCAAAAGTAGGGATCAATGAAGCAGCTTATAAAGAAATGCGTGATATTAGAAAACCGTTTATTACCGTTCATTATTACGTGTTTTACGTGCTTCTGGCTGCCATTATTTTGCATTTACTGGGAGTATTGGTATCAGAGTTAAAAGAGAATAATGGGCTTATTTCCGCAATGTTTACCGGTAAAAAAGTATTTTCTGAAAAACCATTTGATGCAGAGTGATAATTTCTAACGCGTTATTATCTCGGTCTAGTGAACATACACACTAACTCCCACTGCCTGTTAATAACAAGACGGGTAGGCACTGTAACTAAACGAGCTTATATGCATTAATTAAGCTCGTAGGCTGGGTTAGATTTTCAAGCGGAGCGCGGAAAACGTAACCCAGCCTAAGCGCTACTTTTAGCTCTTTTGCGCCGTATCTGAAGATGATTCGAGCAAAAGACATAACATAAAGCACATTAAAAGAGTGGCTATAAAATGAGGTATATTTAATATACAAAGCCGGGTTACGTTATTTCATTAATTGATAAGAGATTCATATGGAATTTTTAAACCATGATGTAAGCGCTTTATCATACTAAGGCTCAAGTCTCTTTTTCGATTGAGTATTTCAGATACACGCCCCATACTACCAATAAAGGGCTGTAAATCTTTTCGAGTTAAATTGTTTTGTGCCATTAAAAACTTTATGGCTTCAATCGGTTCTGAAGCAGGAATGGGGTAATGCTCTTCCTCATACTTTTCAATAAGTAACGATAAAACCTCTAATTCATCACGTTCTATAGTATCGCTTTTAGCACCCCAAAGTTGATTGACTCTTTCTAAAGCTTCATTAAGTTGTTTATCATTTTTGATGAGTTTTAATTTCATATTGTCACCTATATTTCTTCAATATTCTTAATTTTGTCATATTCTGCATGAGTTCCAACAAACCGAATTAACATCATTTGGAATTGATAATCTACTCTTGTGACAATTCGATATTTATTACCACAAATATTAAATACAACACGATTGTTTTTCAGAATACTTGCATTTTTAAGATTTTCCTTGATTTTATGAGGAGTAGTCCATTCAGCTTTCAATGAGTAGTTATACCATTCCGTCATTGCTATTTTTGCATCAATATACTCAGGACTACTTTCCCAAAAAATTCTCAATGTCGATTTGGCTATAATCCTCATCGTTTAATAGTAGCATATTCCCTTTTTGGGAATATTTATTTTTTAATCAATACCTCATATTTTCAGCTATAAATGATGAGGGCCGTAGCTTGCATCAAGCAATCCGTTATTTAGAGAATAATCAATATATTTTGCAACAAGCTTTCCAAAATTCTTGGTAATGAACTTGAGTGGGGGCTCACCTTGAAAAAAACAAAGCAAATAAGCTGGGTTACGCAGTGGAGCTGCTAACCCAGCCTAGGCGCTGTGGCAAATTTGGAGCGCTGCGGCAAATTTGTCCGACAGCAGCGCCTTGTTAGGTTGTGCCCACTCAATTTCTGACAGGCCCAAATCGTATATCATAAGCCACCTGACTGAGTACCAGCCTGTTTATACACTTTATCTTCAATTTACCGTCAGCAATCGGATGGCCAAATATTGCAGCGTTTGGAATAGCAGTATGCTGCTCATAGTCTTGGTACTGAGGAATTCTTCTGTGTGACAGCCCATAAGTTGTTTGAAAAGGCATAATACCAAGACGTAGCAAGCTAAAATAAGATGGATAAATAATGCCGTCATAGCCCCTTTCTTTTGCTGCACGAGATATATTTCTTGTTATTGGGTAGGCATGTGAAGCTGCTAAGAAAAGCATATGCATAGCAAGATCTAGACTTTCAAATTCAGTGACATTCTCCTCTTTAATAAGCACGGTAAGATCCAACATTTTCAGCTGATTAACCGGTTGAAGTGTGGCCAAATATATATCATCTTCAGCAGTAACTCGGCACTCATGAAGACAAACATCTAAATCTTCAGAGGTGTATAGTGCAGGAAAGGCCTGATCATCCAATCTACCGCTACTAGCAAACTCTATAGGAGGACTATCGTATTCAGAATCAGATCCAGGAGACCTTGGTGATTTTCTAATGCGATACAACTGATGAGAGTTACCCAAGGGTCTTGTAGGGTACTCGGCAAATATTCGTTTAATTATTGCGCGCTGATTTCTTTCATCTTGAAGGTCTTTAAGTGGTTCTATTTCACCTACCATCCACAATCTTGGACTATAGTGAAAGAAACCTACATCCAGTAGCTTTTCAAATAGGTGAATATCATTTCTTAGCCCCGGCGATACATCAATCGACGTTTCTTGATGCTGATTGAATTGAATCACTGGCGCTGTGCCAAAATCATATTTATGAAGTGAGCCCCAGACGAAAAATCTGTGCGCGAGCTGCTCCAGTGACTTTTCACTAAGTTTTCGACCCTCAGAATCACCACAGTTAGGACAGTTCGCTTTTTCTTCAACACCGAGGCGCCACGCATCTAAGCGCAACCCATGATCCTCAAAGCACTCTGAACATGCAATATGTTTGATGATGTTGGACTCCTACTTTTAAAACATAACAAACTACTGTCTCAATCTAATGATCATACACTCTAACTCCCACCTTCTGTCAATAACAAGACGGGTCGGCACTAAAGCTAAATGAGTTTACATGCATTAATTACAAGGCAACCAGATACGAATAATAGCCAGCGCTTGGCTGTTTTGAGTCAGTCAATATTTTGAAAATACTTAGCACTTTGTGGTCTCTAGTTTAAATCTGAACCTTTTCCAAAGTCGGCAGTTTCTCTACTTGCTGGCAAAATCCCTGCCAATCAGCATTGACCTGCAATAACACCTCAGTAATATAATCCTGACTGGGGTTGTGTTCATCTGGAAAATTCGACAACGCGCAGGAAGTACGGTGTTTGTGTAAGGTGTATTGCATAAATTCTTCAATAAAACCCTCAAATAATGCTAATAACTGCGGCTTCATTATCTCATCAGTAAGATCCAGCTTTTGTATCTGTAGTAATGATTCCTGATAGGCTTGCTTTAGTGATTCTGTGACATTACGTTTAAATATTTCTTGCCATTTTTGTTGTGATAAATCCTTATTAATATTGCGATCATATTGCCGCCGTGTCATTTTCTTTAAAGCTGATAGATATTCTGCAAATGTGACTAATGTGTTTTCTGGCATAAATAAATTTCCTTTGTTTGTCAATGACTCAGACGTCTGGAAAAATTAAGTCGTCTTTACGACATGCGAACTCAGTTATTTTAAAATGAGTGTCGTAAAGCCAACAAATAACCTTATTTGGCTATGCTCTAAGCCTGATCAATAATAAGGCAATCCTCGTACCATAACTTGCTTTTCCCATTCAATAACCACTGACAATGCACATTGGCATCTAGCTTGCTGGGAATTCTATATGCCTTGTCAAATTGAATCCATAAAACTAATACTGCACTTGAATTTGACTTAATTAATACCCCAATAAAATTAGCAATGACGACAGCTGACACGATTACTCAATGGTCACTTAATAATCCTTTATCTCCCGAACAGGTAGATTGTGTCACTACTGTGATGCTTAAAATTCTGGATGGTAAATGTAAGATGAAAGCCGAAGAAAAAGACAGAATGTTATTACTTTATGATCAAGTAAAAACGCAACAGGGCAAGCTAATGGGTGAAGAAATGCACCAGTTAATTAACCATGCACGCAATAATCTTACTGACGACATAAAAGACGTTATCTATGAAAAACGTGTATTAGCTGAAACCACACTGTCCCGCCCGGTAATGAAAGCGTTTAAGGCGATGATTAGGCAGCGCGGCTTGTTTAATAACGAAGCATTGCCGCTTAAAACCATAAGCATTCCAGATTAAATCGACAACACAAATAACCAACAAAATGGCAAATCTAAAATTATATATGACCCCCGGCTCCTGCTCGACAGGCATACATATTCTAATGGAAGAGTTAGAGCTGATCTTTGAAGCGCATATTGTTAATTTACCGGCGGGCGATCAATACAAACCCGACTATATGGCGATTAATCCGAAATCCACTATTCCAACTCTGGTTACAAAAGAGGGCACCGCGATTACTGAGTTTAGTGCCATTGCTTACTGGCTGGCACGTACCTACCCCAAAGCACAGCTAATGCCAGGTGATATAGAGGGTGATACTTTAGTGCTGGAGACCATGAACTATGTGGTTAATACCTTACATATGCAAGGTTTTACACGTATTTTTACCACGGACAATTATGCTTTTAACGAAGCCGATGTTGATCGCGTTAAAGCACAAGGCGACATCATTGTAAAAAAAGGCTTTGCTTTGATCAACAAACAACTGGAAGGAAAAAGCTTTATTAGCAATAAGTTTTCTATTGCTGATGCGGCTTTATTTTATTGTGAATTTTGGGCAGTACGCATAGGCATTCATTTACCTGATAACTGCCTTGCTCATTATCACACTATTTTAAAACGCCCCGCGGCTATTCAAGTTTTAAAAGAAGAAGGCTATTCCTCCTTATTTCAATAATACTTCAAAAACTGTTTTTTACTGCAATAACCCGAGACTACAAACCATGACAGAAACAGTAAAAAATATTTGGCGCCTGGACAAAGATCCAACGATCAAATCTATACTTATCCTATTGCAGCACGAAGTCGGTCCTGATAACTTTATGCTACTGAACGAAAGCGAACTCAATGAAAAAGCGGTGCGTATTATTTATCCTTCAACGCAACGGGATTTATCCGCTTATATCTATAGCTATGCCCAGCGTATTGATCATTACGGTCTGGATTTAGAATTTCCCTACCTGATTGAAGCAGCCGCAAATGACCAGAGCATACGCTTAGACAATTTAACGGCGGAAGAAGTGATAGAGAAAGTCATTGAGCACTTGCAAATTAAAGTACCAAATTCAGTCTAATGGCGTAACTTCTCATTACCCACAGATATTTAGGAGCGAGAATTCAATAATACCCGAGTCTGACTTGTCTTTTGACTTCACAGGCGTGCTAGAAAACCAGTTGCGTAGCCTGCTATGCGCCTGTTTTCCTAGCACGCCTGTGATGCCAAAATCCTACGTCATACTTTCGGGTATTATTAAACCCTCGCTCCTTAGCAATAAATAATCCGTCTTTCCTGCACGCTGTTAGCAGGAATCCAGGTTGACACAATAGATCCCCGATACAAGACTTCGGGGATGACGATCTCTCCTACATCGAGATAACTGATCTGTAATATCAGGTAATCCTGGGGAAATAATTATGTTTCTTTTAGAAAAAGCCCACACGCACTTAAATCCTCAGGAGTCAGTTCAAACTCAAAAATCGCTAGATCCTCTTTCATGTGCGTAATAGAAGTAGTACCAGTCAGTGGCACTATGCCTAAGTAAGTCAGGTAACGGAAAAAAATCTGTGCAGCCGTTTTCTGATATTTCTGGGCGATAGCTTGTACATTATGACTTGATAGCACCCCTGGATTAGCCGTTAGACTCCAAAAACTCTGATAAATAATACCCTGATTGGCACACCAGCGGCGAAGCTCTGTATCGTAATTCGTGTTTTTATAAAATCGATTTTGTACAATGGCGGGCTTTACTTCTGCATCGTTATAAAGTAATTTTAATACCTCAAGATCATAACAATTACTAATGCCTAACTGACTCGCTGCACCCGTTTGTTGAATTTTCTCCATGGCTTGCCAAGCTGTCATTAACTGTTCATGAGGAGCTAGCGGTGAATGCAATACGAAAGAATCAACATAATCAGTTTGTAAATTCGATTTTGATACTGCAAAAGACTGGGCAACCTGCAAATCAAGTGGCACATCACGATCATAAGGTATTTGTTTAGCATCCTGACCAGAAAGCGGGGTAAATTTTGTTTGTATAAACAGTGATTTACGTTCGACACCCTCACCTTTCACTCTTTGCAGCGCTGCGCCGACTTGGGGCTCGTTATAGTGTTTCGGCTGGCAAGCGGTATCAATCCCCCTAAATCCCGCTTGAATGGCCTGTACAACCAGCTCTGCCGTGTGCTCTTTTTTCCAGGCCGTGCCGTATATCAAGGGCGGCATGTTTACGTCAGCCAATGTTGTTAAGTAATGTTGATTTTGTATCATTTAGTTTATTCTGCCGTCTTTAATTCTAAGCTTGCCATTCTTTCTTGTACGGTTAGCCGCACTTCTTCATCCTCATCATTCAGCATATGTTGCAGTAAAGATAGCCCAGCCCTCAGTGCCACTTCATAGCGAACTGTCCAGTCACTATCCTTACTGATCATTTCCAGCTCATCTATCTCCATGCGCCTGGCAACAATACGGCGTATTTCAACGGCATTATCATTTGCCATAAGACCCAGGCTTACCGTAGGAATGCGCTCTGCTACTGCTTTTCTCACTTGATCATCCTGGTCAACCACCATACGAAACAAGCGACCTTCCGGTAAACGTCTAGCCACATATTCGCGCACTAAATAATCAGCATCATTAGCCATCAGCTCCAGTTGCTTTTCCGGTAAGCGATCGGCCACCGTTATTCTCACTTCACGATCAGGGTCATTGAGCAAATCAGGCAACCATTCCAAAGGCACACTATAGGCCAACACGCGCCTGACCGCTTCATCAGGATCGGTCATTAAAGGTTTTAAAAGCTTAGGAGAGACATATTGTGCTGCGATAGCCCGCCGCTCCCAAAAATCGTCCTGAGTATAATCAACAGCATAACCGGGATTAGTACGGAAAAAGCGATCAATTTGCCGGCCGCTTTCAATGGCAACACAGCAATCCCCGAGCTTACAAAGACCTTCCGTTAACAAAGTCTGTCGATAGCTACAGGTGGAACAATCCGCTAAAGGCGTTGCGTCAATGACTTCTTGTTGCTGAGTATTTGAGTTCATTATACGAGCTCCTCTGCCGTTTCAGGCAATAATTGCGATGTAATGTCTGCTAGCCAGGTTTTAATTCGTTGTTCCGTTAAATGCGCTTGAGTGCGTTGATCAACCACTAAGCCAACAAATTTACCATCGATGACTGCATCAGAATGTTTAAATGTATAGCCATCAGTACTCCAGGGTCCGACTATATCAGCACCATAGCCGTAAAAAAACCGATAAAGATGAATCATTGAACTGGCAAAGCGATCAGCATAACGCTCCTGGGAGCCCAAGCCAAATAAGGCGACACGTTTACCAGAAAGATTAATATCATCCAATCGCGGTAAAAACTCTTCCCAATTGGCTTCCATACAACCCACTGACATACCGGGTAAGTCGCCAATACCATAACTGGGCGTACCCAGAATCAAAGCATCATACTGCGCTAATTCCTCGGCACTAGTGCGGTTAACATTCTTAGGTTTATCGGCTAATTCACTCCCCAGCAGACTATAAATCTTCTTAGCAACCAATCGAGTACTGCCGGTATCTGTACCGAAAAAAATGCCAATTTTACTCATAAATCACCTCTATTCAAAATTATCGTTATTGGACTTTCTTCAATAACAAGCAAATCTCGATCCAAAGAGAAAAAGGATTTATTTTTAATAAATATCAATAGGTTAATTTAATTTCACCCACATATATTAAAACCTTTCTGTCGCTAATCTTACAATTACAAGGAACCATGATACATCGCAACGGCTAATACAGAGAAATTACAAATTGCACTGTATTCAAAAGTGAATAATACACAATTAAGTTCAGGAAAAAACTATAGTTTTTATTAACACTATAAGATAATCTATAACTTATTTTTATACTATACTTCGCGCGGTCACGGATGCGGTTGCGGTCACGCGAAGTATAAACATCAGCTTATTTTTTGGGAGCAATACCTATGTCACACTCACTACCTTTCGCGCGTCATGGTGATAAACAGAATTCTGAATTTTTTGAAGAATTTCTGGTGCGCCTATTAGAAGAAAGGGACGCTATTGGTTTAACCGATATGATTCACGAAATTGATGCCATGATGATCACTGTGGATCCTGGGCATTCTTGTCGTTATATTGCTGAATTGGCGCTTATGTCGCCTTATCATTACCTGGTTACTTTAGAAAGTGAAAGTCATTGGACACATATTCTACGTATTGATATGAACTCCCCTGATTTATTGATCCGTGAAGTTAAAGATGCGAATACCCAGGGAATATTTCGTAGCCTGAATGAAATCTACCCGATTGGAGCGTTTAAACCAAATAGTCGTTACATGGGTGAGATTCTTAGGGTGAATGATCTACATGGCGTGGTGCAGTTACAGCAAACGCGTGATTTTCGATTTTTTTCACAAGATCAAGTTCGCAAGTTAGAACTACCCGGAAATTTAGCCGTCAGTAAACCATCACCTTACACGCATAATATCGTCGGCTATATGGAGCGGCCTGAAAACCAGTTACGTATTTATGCACTGGGCGTCAGCAGTATCAGGACAGAGATACAAGACGCCTACTATGCTGCTAAAGAATTACAGAAATTATTACAGATTGATGACCTGATATTACCTATTGACCATTTGGCAACGCGCATTTATAGCCAGAACCGAGAGGTCGCTATACTGGAGTGGTTATCTTTATCAAGCTATCGCTATTGGGGATCTTATAATATCAAAGATCAGAATTCTTCGACGAATGTCACCAAAAGTGTGCATTATACGAATGAATTAAAGAGCCCCGCCAAAGTTTTTACGGCAAATAATACCCCTTATTTTGTCAATCACCTGATGAATTTACCCTCTCCAACTGAAACATTTGTGCGCAATTACGGGCCACGCTTGCATCATATTGCCATGGCGGTTTTAGATGGTGAGCGCCATAATATGGAAAATATTGATTGGGTCGTTAACCAAATTACAGCACAAGGCAAAGAGTTTTTATTGGATGTCATTGGTTCTAAGCAAGAAGGTCTCAAACAAATTTTCTCCAGTGCCTCCGAGCATTCATCTCTGATTATCGAATATGTTCAACGCTTTGGTACCTTTGATGGTTTTTTTACTAAGGATAATGTGGCTGAGTTGACTCGTGCAGCCGGAGTAGAAGAAGAACTTAATGAGCTTTCTGGAAATACTTAGGAACGCGGACTAGCTTAAGGCGAGACGTTCATCTTATTTGTAGGGCGGACTTCAGTCCGCCCTGCTACAATTTTCAGGTATCTCTTGTTAAGTGGGTAGCCTGCCTGCTACATTCCTGAACCTGGAAATTCAAAATAGAAAAGTAACGGCTGCTTTTACATTATCTATAATGAACATCGCTAATAATTTTTTTGCTCTATCCTTTGTATTAGCTTCACCTATTGGAATATCCAAAATATTAGGTACTCTGTTCAATCAGGCCTGGCCAATAATAGTTTCACCTTTAGCTGACTGGATCAAGATATCAATAAACAAATACGCGAGCAGAGCAAATAACAGTTACTGCTCGCCCAAAAGTTTTAATTATCGGCCTTTAAATTTAAATTAACTGACCTGTATCACATACATGTCCCTGTACTATTTTTACCCCAGACTCAGAGCTATTCATCAATCTTTAATCGCTTCCACCTGAATCACTATTTTTACGTCATCAGCAATCATCGGCACATACTTATCCACCCCAAAATCAGAACGTTTAAACGTGGTAAAGGCATTTGCCCCACAGACACTTTTCAGAGTTTTCAGATTACGACCGCAATAAAAATGATCTACCGTCAGATGAACTGGCTTAGTAATACCATGCAAGGTCAATCGTCCGTCTATCGCCACCAGTTTACTGTCTTTAAACTTTAATTTTTCCGAAGAAAAATATATCTTCGGATAACGCGCAACATCAAAAAAATCTTCACCACGTAAATGTGTTTCCAACTCGTCAAGCCCCGTATCAATTGATGCAGCGTTTACCTCAACCTTCAAACGACCAGTTCCCGCCTCCGGATCCATCGTCAATGTACCACTGGTCTGGTTAAAGCGTCCACGCTGCATTGAAAATCCTAAATGATTGACTTCAAACTCAGGAAAAGTATGCCGGGAATCAATCGTATAAGAATCCGCCGCCCATAAAGACGCACTAGGTAATGCAAGCATCAATAACAATAAAGTCATTTTTTTCATGATATCCACCTGTATTAAAAAAAATTGTCAAGTAAGACTAGTTTATCAAGCTCACTACAATATAAACGAAATAAAAGATAATTGTGCTGGTATGAGTAAATTTGTTTATTTTGCTTCAGTAACTGTTGCAAAAAGTCAAAAACAGCAAATGTTCAGGTCTTGCAATCGCGCAATTTGGTGATCAAGCAAGACCTGAGCCTGTTACTGCTACTATATCTTGATTTTATTTACCATGCGACCTTTAACGATTTATTCCGGGGTATACGAGTCAGTTTTGTCGGTTTCGTTGAGTTTCAGGCATATACTCCAGCATAACCAAACGCAAAAAACACAGGATCAATGCCTCATGCTCTAGCAAATGGGCCGACTTTTTTTTAATGGCACTGGCGTTAGCCCTTGCTTCAATATAGTAATAATATTGGGGTTATCATAGCCCATTTCCTGGGAAATCAGCTTTTGTGTTTTTCCTGAATGCGCGATAGCATCAGTTAAATATTCGGCGACAGTTTTACGTTCAATAAATTTTGATGACATATATTTTCTCCTTCATAATTAAAATTAATGTCACTACTTACTATAAGTAGTCTGTTTGTTAATTTTCGGGAAAAAATTAATTATCTTTAGGTAGCCTATAGGCAGTAAAATTCAGTTTTAACTGGTATTAAGACTTATGCTAAACATCTCAAAAGAAGACTTTCTGGCGAACAAATATCGCTGCTATGGTGAACAAAATCCTGACATCATGAATTCTCCATTTTGGAATTACATGGTGAAGAGCCGTGTATCTGTCTGGGAAGCATGCCAGCAGTTCGCAATGGATGGAGAGCGATTTAATGATGCAATATGGTGTTTTGATCGCTTTGGTAGCAGTGAAACAACACTGGCTGATGGCAGGAAGATTCTTATTGGCGGTGAACATGAAGATTTTTACGATGATGACTTCTGTATTTATAACGATGTAACTGTGTTTGATGGTGATAATAACTTCACCATTTATGGCTATCCCAAACATGTTTTTCCACCAACGGATTTTCATACAGCCACATTAGTGGATAACACAATCTATATTATTGGTGATCTTAGCTATAGGAGCGAGAGGTCTTTTACTGAAACACCCCTTTACGCACTCGACACTCTTTCTTTTAAAATCAAGGGCATCAAAACACAGGGAGACAAACCAGGCTGGATACATAATCATGAGGCGATTTATCTGGAAAAAGAAAACCTGATTTATCTTAGTGGCTGTCTGATTTCTTATCAGCGTGATGACAAAGAAATTCTCGCCGCCAATACCGGAGATTATTATCTTGATTTATCTCTGATGAAGTGGTCTCGGGTAAAAGTGAATCACCATATGTAAAATGATGCTTCTCGGCTACATGGCTAAAAAAGCCAGTTTAAAACCTGAACAACTAAAGAACGATCACATTATCGATATTTATTCTGTCAGTGCTTGCATATCAGCGGATTTTACTGGCTATGTTTGTTATTGATGTCATGGTTACTGCCGAATAATTAGAATATTCAGAGCGTCCTATATTTGGTCCATAAGAAACAAGAAGATATTTGATGTGCTCTAAGGATTTCTTACAGGCATAAAAAAAGCCCTTGTAAACAAGGGCCTTTCACTTATTCATGGCGGAGAGGCAGGGATTCGAACCCTGGGAGGGGATAAACCCTCAACGGTTTTCAAGACCGCCGCTTTCGGCCGCTCAGCCACCTCTCCGTAAGAGCTGGTATAATACGCAATTTTCAGCCAAATGGAAAGCATTTTATTAAGAAAATTTTGTTCCCAATTGTTTTAATTAATATTTCAAGGATTTAAAAATCTCTTGTTTTCTTATTCCCTGTCATTAGCTACCTATTTTTATTGTTCATTACTTGAGACGCGCCCCGTCTTATGCATTAAAGTGTTATAAACTTTAATGCATAAAATTGAAGATGCAAGAATCAAGGTAATAGCATTTGCATAGATAATAGCGACATCATCAAGATATATTCCATAAACAAGCCACAGCAAGACACCAATCGTAAAAGTAGCATACATGCCTAAAGAAAGTGACTCGGTGTCTCTTGTTTTTAGCGTCATGATTGCTTGTGGTAAAAAAGAAATAGTAGTGAGAGTTCCCGCCACATAACCTATAATTTTCGGCGTAATTGTCATTAGGACTTCATTTAACATGATATTTTATTCATTAATTACGTTCTCATCATTATTATTTCAAAGCTCAGTTGACTTCATCAGGCTTTAACAGATCTGATTATTTATCCCCTGCTCTGCGATTATATTCCTGATCCTCAACGACCTCTTTAACAAAATCATTTTTATTTTTAAGTGTTGGAAATAAATGCGACTTTTCCCAATAAAAACCCATCCATAAAACCGGGATAGCGAACAGCAGATCTATACCAAATGTAGTTTGCATAAGAATAGTCAGTGCAGCAGTACAAAATAATAAACCACCAATTAAATAAAATCGAACACCTAAAATAATACCGTTTAAAAACACTGTATGTGCCAGGATAATATGTATCACAATCCCCGCTTCACTCGCTTTAATAGTCTCTGCATGCCAACTTAGAAAAACCAATAAAACAGCGACAAAAGCACTCCCCCAATACAGAAATTGATAGCGATATAAATTTTTAATTGTATGACCTGTTGCACTTGCTTTCGTTTTTGCACTAAGGATGGAAAAGAAACAAAAAATTGGCGTCATTAATAGCCAGTAAAAAATCCCAGACCGATCAAATACTTCAAGAATGACCTCACCCAAAAAAATTAAAAAAACCATAGAAACAAACATAATCTCATTAATATAAATATGATTTAATGCTGCATCCATATTCCACTTAGCCTGTATTTTATCTTGCTCACTCATAACATCCCCTTCTGTTAAATGACTTTTGAAAATTGTTCGGTATTTGACTTTAAATAAGCATCAAATATCATACAAATATTCCGTATTAATAAGCGTCCGACTGCTAACACCTGAATCCCGTCATCATTCATGACCAACAGGCCATCATCCCGCATTATTTTCAAGGCGCTTAATTCCGAGGAGAAATAATGTTTAAAATCTATATTATAAATCCGTTCAATATCACTAAAAGACAAAGAAAAGTGACATATAAGCTGAGTAATCACTGCGCGACGCAACTGATCTTCAGCATTTAAAACGAAGCCTTTAAATACAGGTAATTCACCTTTGCTAATTAGCACATTATAAGCGGCTAGCTCTTTTACATTTTGCACATAACTATCTGCCACGCGCCCAATCGAGGTTATACCCAAGCCAATTAGATCACAATCTGAATGAGTCGAATAGCCCTGAAAATTTCGATATAACTTATTTTCTCTTTGCGCAATCGCCAATTCATCATCTGGTTTGGCAAAGTGATCCATACCTATATATACATAGCCTGCTTCCAGCAGGCGCCGAATAATCATTTGTAAAATATCCAGCTTCACTTCGGCGCTGGGCATATCTTTTTCGTTAATCTGACGCTGTGTTTTAAAGCGCGCAGGCAGATGCGCATAATTAAAAATTGAAAAACGATCCGGTGAAACACTTAAGATTTTATCCAAAGTCACAGAAAATGATGTGACAGTCTGCAAAGGCAAGCCATAAATCAAGTCGATGCTTGTAGAGCGAAAACCTTCTTTCCTTGCAGCCTCTAATACCGCAAACGTTTGTGCTTCTGACTGAATACGGTTCACTGCTTGCTGTACCGCCGGATCAAAATCCTGCACCCCTAGACTGATCCGGTTAAAGCCCAACTCTCTTAACTGACTAATAGTTTTATCATCCGTTGCACGCGGGTCAATTTCTATCGAATACTCACCCGTATCGTCTTCTTTAAGATTAAAATGCTGGCGAGCAGCCGCCATAAGGCGATGCATTTGTCCGTAATCTAAAAAGGTGGGCGTGCCGCCGCCCCAGTGCAACTGGTTAACTACGCGCTTACTATCAAATAGCGCGCCTTGTAGTTGAATTTCTTTAAATAAATTAGCCAGATAAGGTTCGGCATGCTCTCTGTTTTTAGTAATAATTTTATTACAGGCACAGTAATAACAGACGGTATCGCAAAAAGGAATATGAAAATACAGTGATAAAGGTCCGCCGCGTGCATTAGATAATGCAATTTGCTGTGTATAATCTTGCTCACTAAAGCCGTCATGTAGTTCTAAAGCAGTAGGGTAAGAGGTGTAACGTGGACCCGATTTATCGTATCGATTAATTAAGTCCAGGTTAAATTTTACTGATTGATCCATTGTATTTTTCTTCTTTGAAACTTTATATAAGTTTACCAGATTACGTACAAAACTCGGCTATTCCAAATATGGCTTTAAGTACCAGCAAGTTAAAGAATACGTCATTCCCGAAATCTTTTATCGGGAATCTGTGCTTAATTTAGGAGATTCCTGCTAAAAGCATACAGGAATGACGGAGTATAGCTGAGAGTTATGGGGAATCAGGTAAGTTTATTCCTGCGCAGAACGAGTTGGGTTGGGTAGGCTAAAGCCTACGCCCCAACATGCTTACAATTCACGTGTTGCACTGAATTTTATATCTGGCCAGCGCTCTTCTGTCAATTGCAAGTTAACACGACTAGACGCCAGATAAACTAAGTATCCGCCCCCATCTTTAGCTAAATTATCAAAAGCTTTTTTCTTAAATTCTTCAAATTTAGCGGGGTTGTCAGAGCTCACCCAACGGGCAGTGTTAATTGATACATTATCATAAACACATTCAACATTATATTCCGCTTTTAAGCGAAAAGCGGTTACATCAAACTGTAAAATCCCGACCGCTCCCAATATTAAGTCATTATTTTTTAAGGGCTTGAATAATTGTGTAGCCCCTTCTTCAGTTAACTGAACCAATCCTTTTTGCAATGCCTTGCCGCGCAAAGGATCTTTTAAGACCACACGGCGAAACAGTTCCGGAGCAAAATATGGAATACCTGAGTATTTCAGTACTTCGCCTTCAGAAAAAGTATCGCCCACCTGGATCGTTCCGTGATTGTGTAAACCGATAATATCGCCTGAATAGGCTTCTTCAATATTTTTGCGACTATCCGCCTTAAAGGTAATCGCATTTCCAACCTGTATTTTTTTACCAATACGCACATGATTAATTTTCATGCCTTTATCAAACTTCCCCGAACAGATGCGCAAAAATGCAATTCTATCCCGGTGCGATGGGTCCATGTTTGCCTGTACTTTAAACACAAAGCCAGAAAAATTTTCTTCCTGTGCACTTACAAATCGTTGATCAGCCTCTCTGCCTTGAGGAGATGGCGCATAATCAGCGAAGGCATCCAGTAATTCTAAAATACCAAAATTATTAATCGCAGAACCAAAGAAAACAGGGGTTTGTGTACCGGCTAAATACGCTTCTAAATTAAATTCGTGGCTAGCGCCTTTGACTAATTCGATTTCTTCGCGTAATTCTTCCGCTTGATCACCTACCAGAGCATCTAACTCTGGATTATCCAAACCTTTAATGGTTTCACCCTGCATGATTTTTCCGCCATGTGTCGCACTAAACAAATGTATCGTATCTTCATACAAATGATATACACCTTTAAAACGCTTACCCATGCCTATAGGCCAGGTCATCGGAGCACATTCAATATTGAGTACCGACTCGACTTCATCCAGTAATTCAATCGGCTCTTTTCCTTCCCGGTCCAACTTATTTATAAAGGTTAAAATCGGTGTGGTACGCAAGCGACAGACTTCCATCAATTTAATGGTGCGATTCTCTACCCCTTTAGCGACATCAATTACCATCAAAGCTGAATCAACAGCGGTTAAGGTGCGGTAAGTATCCTCTGAGAAATCCTCATGTCCTGGTGTGTCCAGTAAGTTCATGATGGCATTTTTGTGTTCAAACTGCATCACCGAGGTAGTCACGGAAATGCCTCGCTGCTTTTCCATTTCCATCCAGTCTGAAGTCGCATGTCGGTCTGCTTTACGGCCTTTCACTGATCCCGCTTGCTGTATTGCACCACCGAATAATAATAATTTTTCAGTTAAGGTCGTTTTACCCGCATCGGGGTGAGAGATAATGGCAAAGGTTCTGCGCTTTTTGATTTCTTTAGCGTTTATGGATTCTGATTCTTGATTCATTCGTTAAATTAAGTTGATCAATTTATTATTCTAAGATTGCTTAATTTTAACTGAATTTGGGCGATGACGCATAACAGAGTATGTTGTTTTAAGCATAACAAGGTATTAATAACCCGGAATGCAAGCGCTTTAGCGATTGTTGTAACTGCGTTAGAAAAAAGCTAAAGCTTTTTTACTCCTGTTTATTTAGTAGGAAACATGATAAACGGGCGCATTTTGTGCGGCTAAAGTAACGACCGGCCACAACCTATATACCTTTTATCATCTAGATCGACGGTTACACTGAAATCAAATGATTCGCCACTCATAGTGTCCTGACAAGGTGTGCCAATAATCGTTACTAATATAGTATGGTCTTTATTAGTAACCTTAAACTCTGTTTTACGTGCTACCTGATCGATTACCGGTTCCGCTCCGGTAAACAGATACTTGTTTATTGTTTTGCCAAAAAAATCGGCAAAGATAATATTCTCGCCTTTAACTATTTCTAATATCCAGCTTGGTTGATTACCAAGCGCTCTGAAATCAACACCATTCAATTTTGCATGCGCCCAAATTGCTTTGGCCTGATTGTTGTGGCAGTCTTCATGAATGACTGAATCAATTTCAAGCCTGGCTACGTCTTTTTCTATCCACAAAGTCGTTTGTTTGACATTGAATTTTGCACCGAACATTGAAAACGCATGCGCTAATGTTATGCTCTGTTTCTGTCCGGAAAAAAATAACCTGGCTTGATTGTTTCCTATGTTAGCCGTAAAGCTATAGCCATCGGAACATTCGTAAACATAGGTTTTCGCTGCAACAGGTTCAACAAGCCCTAAATGCATATATTCAACCGACTCATTAAATTGTGCACATGCCGTTAAAAAAACAGATAAAAGCCATAAAACAGCAAAATTCAATTTACTAGACTTCACATTAATTCCTATAAAAATTATGGCATTTCCGGGGCTGATCTGAAGCGATTAAATCACCCGATCTTCGCATGAATAACTATGTTGGTTTACTAGCCATTTTGCTAAAGACAAGTTAAGGGCGTTAACAAAAATACTGCAATGAGTTTACATTTTACGACGCGCATAAAGCAAAGAAATAGACACTAAGATAATTAACGTGGCCAGGGAGATTTCCAGCACCAGAAAACTGGCTATTTTAAAATACGCAAAATCAGGGTGTACAAACCTAACTAGCCAGCCAGCGACCTCATCAGCTATTGCAGAACTATAAACCAAAGCACTCACCCATACTTTAACGAGTACTGATAAATTGGTCATAATCATCAAATGCGTCAGCGTCAATACCAGCATACCCATGGCAAACACATGAAAATGCGAAACTTCCAGCATACTCTGGTAACTTTTGGGCTGGGTAAAATCTTGTTCAGAGCCGAGATAATAGCTAATCACTGATCCTGGGGTAAGATCCATTTTATGAAAATACATCATACCATTACTGATCCAGAGCAACAGGATGTAGCCTAAAAACATTAAAATCAGTGAATTTAATAATAGTTGGCGATTTTGCTCACCAGTGACAAAAAAGCGCATTATTGTTTCTCTGCTATAGTCACTTGATACACGGCCAATACCTTGCGTACACTATCTATAGCAGCACGACTACTTAATGTAGCACCGGAAATGCCCTGTACTTTGGCTCTAAAACTTAGCTCATCAAGTGGTAAATTAAATAATTGCGCATACCACCGCGCTGTTGGCTGGTATTCAGGTGGTTCATGGAAAGCCAAGGTCTGCACTTGAATTAACTCCCCTTGAGGGTTTAAAACAATCAGCAAAGTTTCTGGTTTGGTGCGCACTTTATGAGATTCTATCGCGGCATAACCTAGTATTTTGCCTGCATTTTTTCCAACATAAAAGGTAAACAATGATGAATCTAGTTTAACTCGCGCTAATTGTTGAATTCTCTGCACTTCATCGTCTTTGAGAAATAACGACAAATTTTCAACCTGCGTCTCCATACCAAAAGCTAGTTCCATGGCCTCTTGTTTACTGTAATAAACTTTGGCATAAGCAGGCGTTGCCACTAATAATGACAGAATGAGAGAAAAAAACAGGCGATAACTTTTAAAAAAATTCATATTAACTCTTAGGAAGCGAGCACAAATATTTGCTCGAAATAAATATCCTTACTATTTTAGCTAAAAATTCAGTTCCTCACTCTATAAACTATTTGATCCTCCAGGAGCGTTCACCTATGAAGGTTACTACACAGAGCTGGAAACCGGAATATCACGTGTACTTGTAAGCTCTATTTATTCCCAAAAACAACCAAATTCTAAGTGCTAAATAAGCGGGGAAGTAGACTTCGGCCTACACAAGTTGAGCGCCATGTAGGCTAAAGCCTACTCCCCTACTATTTATACGGAAAGCAGATTTATTTGCTTAAAAAATAAAACCAAATCCTACATTTACTTCATCAGGCACAGTACCCGCTTTTGCATTTCTATTACGATAATCTAATTTAATAACTACCTCAGGTATAGGTTTATAGTTAAACCCGACCTGAAAAATATCCTGGTCATACTTTAAATCATCCTTATAGCCAGTTGGCGCTGTTGCAATAGTATCAAATTTCTCATAGCGGAAAAAAGGCGCTAAATATTGCGAAGTATTAGTAAAAATAAGCGGTAAGATATTATAAGCCACTTCAGCATAGACCCCGTAATTTGAACTACCAATGGTTTCTTTTTTCAGTGCACTTAAAGTTGCCGCATCTCCTATATGCCCCCAGGATCCCAGAACCCGGGTCTCAAAACCATAATATTTCCATTCCATATGCGCTTCATAAAGCTGGGTGAAAACATTAGCGTCTATTTGATCCTGCCCTGTGTTGCCTAAAAAGCTTGAAGCACCGAATGTTAAGCCAGGAAGTGCTGAAGGCGTATAGTCCAGGCGTCCTATAAAAGCCCAGTCTTCTGCAAGCGCTTTTGAGCCCTGCTGCCGTCCACCACGTATTCCCGCAGAGGTGAAACCCTCGGCATCTAAACTATCAACAGCATACATAGTATAATTCAGGTCAGGTACAATTTGTCCAAAAAGCCCTGCACCAAGACTACGCCAGGTAGTTGGAATAATAACACGCTCTACTTCAGGACGGTTGTTACCAAAATAAAAGGGTGGTTCATGAATCAAGTTAATAAATCCCATCGGCACAAGCATTAAACCTGTACGAACGTTGACCATAGGATCAAGCAAAAAATCCAGTGTCATCATTTCAGCTGACACCGAACCATTCTTTGCAGTTGTAGAGTGCTCGAATTCTATTTCACTATTGAAAATTATCGAATCAGTAAATTTATATCCTAAATAAAGTACTAAACGTTCAAGATCCGCATTGTCATTTTTAGAGCCTTTATCTGCAACAATGGCCTGATAGTTCATCTCGCCATACCCGCCTATTGATAAACCCTGGTCAACCTGGTAAACCTTCGATGCAGCGGGCCCTAAACCATAAGTACTTTTTAATTCCTTTTTATCAGGCAAAACCAATGCAGTGCGCATTGATTCAACAGCCTCAGTCAAAACATTTGTTTTGTGTTTTAATTCTGCAACTTCTTCATCCGTTTTCTGCTGAGACTCAGCAATCTCGGTATCCGTTTGCGGATGCGTCTGATCCCTTTCTTGTGCTACGGGAGGAGGCGCAGCTTTTGTCTCTTCCAGCATCTTTTTCATAGCATCAAGCTGTTCTTGCTGGGCTTCAATAATTTTCCACATTTCCTCCATGGTTTGCGGCCTTTCTGCTGCATTTACATGACTACTGAGCAACAATAATGCTACTCCTAAACCTATTGATTGTTTAATAATATTCATTGCCTGATTCGATAAATTTTAAAATTAGGCTAAGTATACCTACAGTCTAATTTTAATGCAAACGATTCTCATTGGCTTTGTTATTTATATATCCGATTAATACTAAAGTGTATTCCCCCTGCTTACAAGGCGCTCCAGCATTTTTTGTAGTGATTTAATATAGCAGAACACTTAACAAACAGATCTAAGTGTCTTGATAGGTAAATAGGAGTAACGAAAATAAGCAGGAAATCAAAACCTGAACTGCTATTTGATCCAGGTCTGGCTAGCCAGCAGGCAAGCCAGGAATATACCATTATCATTTGAGTATGATGAATATGAAGCTTAAACATAAGCCGAAAGGCATAAACTGAAATAATAGCCTTATACAACTATGTTTCCGTAGTCTAAAAAAACATCATTATTTGAATTACGAATGTCAGAACTATACAGATGCAGCAAATCTTAATATTGGCGAACATTCTCTAAATTGGGCTATAAATCGTCTTTAGAGTATGAGCGTAAATCCCATCATAAAGGGTCTAAGAGCATGTTCTTTTACCTAATCATGTCAGTCTCGATAAAAGATGCCATAACGCACATGGAAGGAAACGGCATAGTGTCATTTTAACCGTTAAAAATAGGAAATTGTCCCTGGTTTTACTAAACTTTGCGACAAATCCCTAGGCTGTCAATACAAACATCTGTCAATATAATTTCCCGCTATCCCCGTTTCCGATACTGGCTGTTCAAACCAGAAGGAAACAGGGTATTCAAAGCCCGTATTGTGCATATAATTGTACAAAGCTTTCTTTAAACCCAGGCCAAGCATTTCATGATCAGTCTCAACTGAATCGATATAATCAATATCATTTTCAGCAAATAAAACATTTTCGTTCGCGATCAGTTCTATGCCATAAGCACCTGGATTTAATCCAACTGGACTGTGGATAGTCGCCGCAAAACGGTGCCAATAGGCGGACTGGATACAGCCATGCCGCATTAATTGCCTGACGTATTCTAAAGCATCGACTGTTTCCTGTTCTGTCTGACTGGGAAATCCATACATCAGATAGGCATGTACTAAAACACCTGCATCCGCAAAGGCTTTGGTAATTCTGGCAACCTGAGCAACACTAACGCCTTTTTGCATTAAGTCTAACAGCCTATCAGAAGCGACTTCCAATCCACCGCTGATGGCAATACAACCGGAATCAGCTAATAACTGGCATTTTTCTGCTGTAAAGGTTTTTTCAAAGCGTATATTGCCCCACCAGGTGATCACGATATTTTGTTCTATTAATTTTGTCGCCAGGGCAAACAGCGCTTTAGGAGGTGCTGCTTCATCGACAAGATGAAACCCGGTCTGGCCTGTTGCGGCAATCATTGTTTTGATGCGCTGGATGGTAATATCAGCCCCGGCATCATCATAATGACCTATATAATCCAGACTAATATCACAAAAGCTGCATTTGGCCCAATAACAGCCATGTGCTAGGGTAATTTTATTCCAGCGGCCATCGCTCCAGATGCGATGCATAGGGTTAAGCATTTCACATAAGGACAGGTATTTATCGATTGGCAAACCACTATAATCCGGCGTTCCTACGTCTTTTTGGGCAATATCATGTAAGTTTTTACTGGTTTTAAAAACAACCCGCCCTGCTTCTATAGTGTAGGTTCTATACAGTTCACTGCTTTGTGCCTGTATATTTTCTAATAATGTTAATAAAGGCCGTTCGCCGTCATCAAGACAAACGTAATCTATATATTCAAACAAACGGGAGTCTTTTAAGGTACGTAATTCGGTGTTTACAAACCCCCCACCCAGGGTAATTTTAATATGCGGAGCATATTCCTTGCAGTATCTTGCTGCCTGTAATGCACCCAGCATATTTCCTGGAAACGGTACGCTAATGCCTAGTACGTCAGGGTTTTCTGCAGCGATGTATTGCTGCATAAATTGCGCAATAATTGTCTCGGTATAGCTAGGCTCAGAGGGATGTAATGCGGCATATAAATCATCAAACCGAGGATTGGAAGCGGCGAGTCGTTCTGCATAGCGTGAGACTTCAAAATGTGGATCGACCCCATCTTTAATCACAGCTGCAATATCATTAATAAATAAAGTAGCCAGATATTTTGCCTTATCCTGAATACCCAGTGAACCAAAAGCCTGAGCTAACACTTCACTGTTCAGCTCTTCCATTTGATACAGCGATTCAAATTGCGGGCCTTCCGGTAAAAATCGGCGTGAGGCGATACGTAAAGCTAAGCTTGGATCTTTACCCTGCAAAAAACGAATAACAGCATCGATACATTGATAATAATCGGCATAATTCGCTAAAAAATGATAAATACTATCGGGCAAATCTTCATCATCAATATCTGCGTAATTTGTTTCAATCTGGTTGAATAAAGATTCCAGTCCAGACCGCGACAAGATATTTAATATCAGGTCTATCGCCAAATCGCGTTGTACCGCATCATAACCATGTAGTTTTAAAAAACCGGTTAAATACGCCGTTGCTGGATACGGTGTATTAAGTTGGGTCATTGGTGGGGTTATTAACAGGACTTTCATCTTAGCTGGCATAGACCGTCAAGTTCCAGCTAGTGCCTAAAATCACCACGATCTTTTCTAGATGCACACTGTCATCTGCTTCAGCTGAATGCACCAGAGCCATATAGCGCTCAAATGCTGTGGCATTTTTACTCTGCCAGGCTTCTAATTTACTGGTAATTGTGTGTTCTTCTTCCTCAAGTACGCTATGTAAGAGTACACAACTGATTTGATTGTATTCATCAATCATTGCTCTGCGGGATAAAGCTTCCCAGTTTGTTTCCTTAGGTAATAATAAAATTTGCCGGTATAACCAATCTAAATTTAATGCATTGGCCTGATAAAATAGTCCTTTTGTTACTTCAGCTAGTGAATACTTGCTTTTTTTATGTACTTTAATTGCATTTAAACAAGCAAACAAGGCATCACTTTGAGCAATTTTCAGGGCAAGTGGTGCACTGACGCCTGCTTTGATCAACTGATCTACTGACTGATCCATTTTTTTTTGCTCGCCCTCAGTCACTAAGCCTGTCAAACCTTCAGCTAATTCTTCAATGCTAGCCACATAGTGTTCTGCTACCTCTGCCTGTGGTTCATTACGTACAAACCAGTACATCGCCCGCTCAACCCATTTCCTGATACGCGACTTTATATCTTCCAGCACATCTCCGCTTATAGCACCATCTAAATCGTTTTGCATTTTCCAGATTGCATCTATTTCAAATACACGGCAAACCAGATTATAAGTATTGACCAGTTCAGCAACAGTACAATTTAATTCCTGCATAAATCGATGTGGAAAAACGATACCCAATCTATTTACAAGACTATTAATTAACTGGTTAGCAACAATTTCCTTGCCTAATCGATGCTCTTGTATTTGATCAGCATAAGCTGTTTGCAATTGGGTAGGAAAATAATCGGATAATATATGCGTGGATAAATCCAGATTTATATACTTAGACTCGGACAATAATTCTGTTTTAAAAAGTTGTTTGGTATACGCCAGCAATACCGATATTTCCGGGCGTGTCATACCCTTTCCGGAAATTTTACGTGCTTGCAACGCCTTATCATTGGGTAGCTTTTCTTGTGCGCAATCTAAGTGTGCTTTAATTTCCAGTGTATTAATGAGCTGTTTTAAACCTTGTAACTCAATAATAGATTCATTTTGAATCATGCCTATCGCATGATTTTGTTGATGGTTATTATTTAACACCAGATCAGCCACTTGATCAGTCATGCTCTCAAGTAGTTTATCCCTTTGCTTTGCAGTGATATCTCCCTGCAGCAAGACACTGTTTAGCAAAATCTTTATATTGACCTCGTGGTCAGAACAATCTACTCCGGCTGAGTTATCGATTGAATCAGTATTGATACAGCCATTATCAAGCGCATATTCAATACGTCCGCGCTGGGTAAAACCAAGATTGCCTCCTTCTCCAACAACTTTGCAACGTAATTGCCCGGCATTAATTCGTAATGCGTCATTAGTTCGATCGCCCACCTCACTATTTAACTCGGCAGTTGCTTTAATGTAAGTACCAATTCCACCGTTCCAGAGTAAATCCACGGGGGCTGATAAAATCGCCTTGATTAATTCATTCGGTGATAACTGTGAATCATTTATGGCCAGAGATTCCTTTATTTCATTACTTAAAACCACGACTTTATCATGTCGCGAATAAACGCCCCCGCCCTTAGAAATTAAGCCAGGATCATAATCTGTCCAGCTCGAATGAGTTAATTTAAACAAACGCTGTCTCTCGTTAAAACTGCTTTCTGTATTCGGGTTGGGGTCAAGAAAAATAGTCTCATGATTAAATGCTGCGATCAGTTTAATTTTATTAGACAATAAAAGTCCATTACCAAAAACGTCACCTGACATGTCTCCTATTCCGGTCACAGTAAAGGCATTTTTCTGAATATCAATACCTAAACTTTCAAAATGATGTTGCACTGACACCCAGGCTCCGCGAGCGGTTATACCCATTTCCTTATGGTCATATCCAGCAGACCCGCCTGACGCAAAAGCATCACCGAGCCAGTAATGATAATTTTGTGATAGTGCATTGGCATAATCAGAAAAACTGGCTGTACCTTTATCGGCAGCAACGACCAGGTAAGGGTCATCACCATCATAGCAATTCACTCGTTCAGGTTTAATGACTTCATTGACTGCATAGTTATCAGTAATATCCAATAACCCTTTGATCAAAAGACGGTAACAGGCAATACCCTCTGCAGCCATCTCCTCTTTAGAAGCTACAGTTTTAACAACAAAACCCCCTTTAGCACCTGTAGGCACAATGACTGAGTTTTTAGTCATCTGAGCTTTCATCAGTCCTAACACTTCTGTTCTAAAATCTTCACGTCTGTCAGACCAGCGTAAGCCTCCCCTGGCGACTGGCCCGCCGCGTAGATGTATGCCTTCCATGCGCGGAGAATATACAAAAATTTCATAATAAGGCACCGGCGATGGTATTTCATCAACCTTTGCTGAATTAAATTTAATGGACAAATATGGAATGTTTTGTTCATCAACTGGTTGTATAAAATAGTTAGTGCGTTCAGCGGCTAATATTAAATTCAGATAGCGCCGCAGAATTCGATCTTCGTCTAAAGATTTTACTTGTTCAATCAGGTATAGAATTTCTTCAATTTGAACCGTAGCTTCCTCTGGCAATACAGTTTCAGTATTAAAACGCTGGTAGAACAATTTAACCAGTAAAGTGACAACATTTGCATTCCGAACTAATGTTTTCACTACATAGCTTTGACTAAAAGCAATTCCAATTTGGCGCAAGTAAAAATACAGTGTTCTTAAAATATTGATATCTTGCCAGCTCAATCCTGCATTGATGACTAAAGCATTAAAGCCATCATTTTCAACTCGCCCCATCCAGCATTGCTCAAAAGCCTCTTGAAATCGAGGTTTTAACGCCTCAATATCAAGTTGTGCCACCTGGTCATAAGCCAGGCCAAAGTCATGAATCCAGAAAGACTTATCCTGACTAAACTTTTTAATTTGATAGGGGTTTTCACTACAGACTGTTACTCCCATATTTTCCAGCATCGGCAAGCTACGGGATAGTGATGCTACTTTGCCAAAACAGTATAATTTAAAATACAGTTGCTTTTGTCCGGTAGCCGTTAATGGGCTGTATAAGAAGCCCAATGCAGACAAATTATTCTTTTCAAGTTGCTCAAATCGTTTTAAATCCAATAATGCTGTACGTGCAGAAACCGCCTCTCTATAAGCAGCTGAAAAGCTGTTTTTATACGCCTGTAAATAAGTATTAGCTTCTGCTTCCCCATACTGGAAATTAAGTTCAGCTTGCAGCTCGTCTTGCCAATCCGATAATACTGCAATAATACGCTGTTCTATTTCTTTAACATCATAATCTATGCAACACGTTACTTTGCTATGAATAATGAAATGGATCCTCGCCAATATTGACTCTGAAAGTTTCACGCTAAAATCTAAATCACTGCCTTGAAAAACATCTATTAGAATTTCCTGTATTTTTATACGAGACCCAGTGTTATAGCGCTCTCTAGGAACAAACACTAAGATAGAAACAAAATGGCTATAAACTTCATGGCGCACAAAAACACGTATCCGTTGTCGCTCTTGTAATTGCAAAACGCCAGTCACACATGCAGATAAATCTTTTAGTTTAGCTTGAAATAATTCATCTCTAGGCAATGAATTGATCACAAACAACAGTGATCTTTCAGTATGGCTGCTGTTAACAAAATCAGATTGTTGCAATATGGTTTTAATTTTACTGCGCACCAGTGGAATACTATTGAGTTCACAAGAATAAGCAGATGAAGCAAATAAGCCTAAAAAACGAATTTCACCGACAACCTGTCCGGCAGCATCATATTGCTTAATCCCGATATAATCCATGAACACAGGACGATGTACCGTTGCCTTACTGGTCGCTTTGGTAATCATCAGCGGTTTATCATTGTTCAAAAGCTGATAGGCATCATCACTAATGGGCAGAAAATTTGCATCGGGAATTTTAGCGACACTATCTCGAAGAATCCCTAATCCAGTGTTATCAACGACTCTAAATCCATATTTGTCAGCTTGCTCAATAATAAGGTATTCCCGATGGCCTAAAAATACAAAATGATCATTTTTTAGCCATTGCAAAAATTCAATTGGCTCCTGTAAATCAGGCTTGTGTTGTTCGGTTAATGCTGAAATTACTGCCTCCATTCGAGCTAAACAGGCAGGCCAATCATCTGTTGCAGCACAAACATCAGACAAGACCTGTTGCAGGCTTTTTTTGAGTTGCCTGATTAGTTCAATATCGCTTTGCCGATTAATCTCGATATGTAAAACACTTTCCTGAGTAGTCCCTGGTTTTTCTGTTTTACTAATCTCCAGCAATTTTCCAACTACATCTCTACGTACCCAGTAAACAGGATGTAAAACCAGCTGATTAACAAAACCATAGCGATTGATTTCCATGGTAACGGATTGCAGTATAAAAGCGCGATCAGCTAGTACCACTTCAATAACCGTATGCGAGCTTTGCCAGCCATGCTCTTCGACGCTAGGGTTATAAATATGAATTTTTTCCTTGTCCGCAGGCAAATTCAGAAACATATTCCAATGCGATAATACCGCACCGTACAAATCTTCTACTGAGGTATTAGCGATTTCCTCGAAAGCACAAAAGCTAAAATAGTGCTGAGCAAACAAAATTAACTGTTCAACACTTTCATCTTTAATTTCATTACGAATATATTGAGATAATATATCCAGCATATTTGTAATATTTTTATATTCCATGTTCAACTCCTGAAACTAACGCTAACAATTATGTACTTCCCTTGAAAAGCAGATAAGGGATGTGCAGCAAATAACCTGGGTAACCATTTTTTGGTAGTACAGACGACCCATCTGTACTGTATAGGCATGCTGTCTGGCTTCCTAAAATGAATAGTGTATTATGCATATACCTACTAAGCACGAAATTAATAGCTTGTACTATAAACCGTGAGTAACTGTTTATTGAGGGTTATTTTATCTATACCCGTATCTTAGTCCGTAGTCACTACAAATACTAAAAAAGCGCTTAATATTACTGCTAGATATTTATTCTTGTCTTATACCCGATATAATAGCGATTCATTACTTCTATTCGCTGATTTTTCAGGATGATTTATGACCATGACTCGCCGCAACTTAATAGCAAAGATGTTAACACTGACCGGCTATACTTTAACACTAGCATTTTCTAAAACAGGTTTAGCAAACTGGATGGCAAATGACTTTCGTCGGCAGACTCTTGATAGCACGCTTAGCCAGTTATTTCCAGAACAGACATTACTTGAAACGAATAAGATTAACTTGAAACTGCCGCGTATAGCAGAAAATGGCTCTGTTGTTCCTATTACGATCACCAGTACTATTGATAATGCCGATACTATTTATATCTTTTCTGAAAAAAATCCAGTACCCCTTATTGCAAAATTTAGCTTGAATCCAGCGTTAGAAACATTTATTGGCGCTCGTTTTAAAATGCAGGAAACCTGTGATGTGATAGTTGTCCTAAGAGCTGATAAGCAATATTACCAGACTCGACAAAAAGTGAAAGTTACATTGGGTGGTTGCGGAGGTTAATATGTCATCGATAAAAATACGTAGTAAACGTCTGGCTGACTATACCCTGGTGCGCACCCTGATTGCTCATCCAATGGAAACAGGAAAAAGAAAGGATGATGATACAGGCGAACTGATTCCTGCGCACTTTATTCAAACCATGAATTTTTCTCTTAATGAGCAAATCATGAGTCAATGCCAAATGGGCGTAGGTATCGCAAAAAACCCTTTTTTCTCTTTTCATATCAAATCTGCTCAGGCAGGCGATATAGTCAGCATTAGCTGGACGGATAATCTCGGCTATAGCGATACTGCCAAACATATTATTCAATGATGATTTCTTGCCGATTGAATGCAGCCATTGCTGCCATGGTTTTTTGTTTAATTTTTTTTAGCGCCTCAACCCCGGCGAGCCCGACTGAAGACCGGCAACAAATTCGTGCCTTTTATCAACAACTTTTTCCGCAACTTACACTCGATGATTATGCGCAAGGTGTTTATGCCATAGACCCTGATGCCAAAGCATCCTGGCTGGCTATCGAAGAGTTCCCTCCTTACGAACTTGCTTTGGAAAAAGGCGAAGCATTATTCAAGCGACCTTTTGCAAATGGTTCAGGCTATGCTGATTGCTTCGCCAATAAAGGGATTTCTATTGCACAGAATTATCCCTATTGGGACAAGCAAAAACAACAAATCGTTACCCTGGCCAGTGCGCTTAACGAGTGCCGGAAAAACAACCAACTCTCTCCCCTGACCTATGGCAAAGGCGAGATAAACTATCTTTTAGCCTATATGGCCTTTACCTCTCGAGGCCAACGAATCAACACCCGGATTCCGGACGATTCCCCTGCAGCTCTCGCTGCCTATCAACAAGGTAAGGCTTATTTTTATCAGCGCCGTGGTCAGCTTAATTTTTCTTGTGCGAGTTGTCATTTAGACAATGCGGGTAAATATATACGTTCTGAAATACTCAGTCCTGCACTGGGGCATACCACTCACTGGCCTGCTTATCGCTTAAATACTGGAGAAATGGGTACTCTGCATCGCCGCTTTATGGTATGTAACAAGCTGATCCGTGCACCGGTAGACCCGGCACAAAGCACCGCTTTAAGGCAATTAGAATATTACTTAAGTTTTATGGACTTTGGATTGCCACTCAATGGACCCTCTACACGTAAATGATTAATACAAAAACGAACTGCGCAGATATTAATGAATCCGGCTTGCTACCTGTAGATCAGGCAAAAAATACTATATTGGCAGCTATGCCTGTTTTACAAGATAGCCTGCAAATACCTATTGAACAGGCAAAAGGACGTTGTTTGGCTGAAGCTATTATTAGCCCGGTTCAGGTTCCTGGACATACGAATTCAGCGGTAGATGGCTACGCAATGCATAGTTGTGATTTACCGGGTAAAGGCACTCAAGCAAGCCTCAAAATTCAGGCCACAATTCTGGCGGGGCAACTGTACAGCGAAAACTGCCCCACTGGATATTGCCTGCGTATTATGACCGGTGCGCCCATTCCTATTGGTCTGGATACTGTTATTATGCAGGAGCATTGCCAGATTTCAGACACTGCTATTCTGATTGATGACCGACATAGCAAGGGACAAAACGTACGCCAGGCAGGAGAGGATATACAGCTGGGCACGACTGTATTACACCAGGGTAAATTGTTATGCCCTGCCGATATTGGTTTACTTGCCTCTTTAGGTATCACTGAAATTAAGGTTAAACGTAAATTGCGCATTGCCATTGCTTCAACCGGTAATGAAATTTACAGTATCGCTTCAGTTGTTCCTGATGGTGGACTTTATGATAGCAATCGCTACTGTCTGCTTGCTGCGCTGGATCGCCCTGATATAGAAATAATTAATCTAGGCATTATCCAGGATAACGAAACTGAATTATTACAACGTTTTAATGAGGCCGCTGATTACGCTGATATTATTATTTCCACTGGAGGAGTGTCTGTAGGAGAAGCCGATTTTACTAAAGCGGCACTCAAAGCCAGTGGAGATATAACTTTTTGGAAAGTAGCCATTAAACCCGGTCGCCCTATCGCCTTTGGCAAGATTAAACAAAGTGTTTTCTTCGGTTTACCTGGCAACCCCGTCGCAGTGTTGATTACTCTCTATCAATTTGTTCTTCCTGCACTGGAAAAGATGCTCGGCATCACCGATAAACCGATAGCTCCACTTATAAAAGCGCGCAGTCTGCAATCTATACGTAAGAAACCCGGTCGGACTGAAATTCAGCGTGGCATAGTCAGCCAGACTGATACAGGAGAATTTCGGGTCAAAACGACCGGCAAGCAAGGATCTGGTATTTTGAGTTCAATCAGTATGGCGAATGCTTTTATTATTTTACAACATGATCAAGACAAAGTTGAACAAGGTGACTGGGTTGATGTGCAATTGTTTTCGGGTTTGTTTTAGACCCGTTTAGTTTTGCCCCCATACGATTAACAAAACAGGCTGATTTAACGCCCAATCCTTATGATGTTGTTGAAGCTTTGTTCAGACTTACCCCTAATAGATTAAATGCATGTAAAATTAAATCTTAAGGATTTATCACCCGGCAATATACAAATTTCAAGAAATCAAAGGAAAAAATGTGATTCATAAACACCTCAATTACTATAAAGTTTATGTAAAAAAGGATATATCGGCTGGTTTAGTGGTTTTTTTAGTTTCCTTGCCCTTATGTCTGGGTATTGCCCTGGCATCTGGAGCTCCACTTTTCTCTGGCTTGATTGCCGGATTAATTGGCGGTCTTATTGTTTCCTGGTTGAGTGGTTCGCAATTAAGCGTTTCTGGCCCTGCTGCTGGTTTAACGGTCATTGTATTCAATGCTATCGAACAACTTGGCAGTTATGCAGGTTTTTTAATCAGCGTTGTTGTAGCCGGTGTTATACAGTTAATATTAGGATATCTTCGTGCGGGTGTGATCGGCGCTTTTTTTCCTTCCGCAGTTATTAAAGGAATGTTAGCAGCCATTGGTTTGATACTGATTATCAAACAATTACCCCATGCAGTGGGCTATGATAAACAATTTGAAGGCGCTGAAAGTTATATGGATGAAACCGCTACAGAAAGTTTTCAGGATATATTTGATGCGCTTGCATCAATTTCTCTCGGTGCGACTGTCATTACCCTGGGAGCATTATTGATTCTATTTATCTGGGATACCCGGTTTTTGAAGCGTTTTCGGCTGTTTCAATATATTCCCGCGCAATTAGTCGCAGTGCTATGGGGTATCGGCTTTAATGCTGCAACCTTAAAATGGTTTCCTGGTTTTGCAGTTTTTGATAAGCATTTGGTCTCTCTGCCCATAACAGAAAGCCTGTCTGACTTTATCGGTTTGTTTACCTTACCTGATTTCAGTTTTCTCAGTCAGCCTGATGTTTATACTATTGCGATCACTTTAGCGATTATTGGTAGCCTGGAGACCTTACTCAGTCTGGAAGCCGTTGATAAACTAGATCCGTTAAAACGTATTGCTCCGACTAATCGAGAATTGAAAGCTCAAGGTATTGGTAATATGCTCAGTGGATTAATTGGTGGTTTACCAATTACCGCTGTTATTGTGCGCAGTTCTGCAAATATTAATGCAGGCGGTAGAACACGAATTGCCAGTTTTGTACATGGGGTTTTTCTACTTTTGAGCATCCTGTTTATTACCCGAATTCTCAACATGATTCCTCTGGCCTGCCTGGCCGCCATTTTATTACAAACAGGGTATAAATTAGCCAAACCGCAGCTGTTCATAGCCGTGTTCAATCAGGGCTGGAATCAGTTTTTACCCTTTGTCATAACTGTCATCGCTATTTTAAGCACAGATTTATTGCAGGGCGTTGTCGTTGGTATTGTGATTGGTATGATTTTTGTTCTGAAATCAAATTATCACCAATCCATCACACTTCACCATGAAGAACAGCACTACACTTTAACCTTGCATAAAGATGTATCATTTTTAAATAAAGCTTTACTAAGAAAGCTATTAAATAAAGTTGAAGAAAATAGTGCCTTGATCATTGACGCATCTAAAGCCCAATTTATTGATCATGATATTCAGGAAACGCTAGAAGACTTTATTAAAGCTTCTGCAGATGACAATATTACAGTGGAAGTCTATGGTTTTTCAAAAAAACAGCTAGCAGCTCGATCTTAAGTTGAGTAAAAAATCTAAAGGACGAGTATCAAATTACTTAGGTGGCAAACAGCAGCACAGACGCACCGTCTAAACATCGCCGGCATGCTGCCTGCGCTGCTAATATTTAAGAGAGGAAGTTTATGCAAAATAAAATAGTGCTTCTACCTCATTGCAAGATTACAAATAGCTAAAATTATCAATCACTTAACATAAAGCACGCGCGTCACTATGATTGACAAACTTCTAAAAATTGAACACTATAATAACAACCTTAGCTTTACCTTAAGCATGGTTGCCAGCTTATTATTCGGGATCGCTTTTGGCTTGTTTGTGGGTGACTATGCTGCAAAATTACAGATTCTCGGCGATATTTATATCGGTCTGCTACAAATGACCGTACTCCCTTATATTGTCTTCTCTTTAATTGCTAATATAGGTCGGCTCAGTTACCTCGAAGCTCGTTTACTTACCCGTCAAGGATTATTAGTGCTATTAGCACTATGGTTAATTGGTGGACTCAGCGTCTGGGCCATGTCTCTCACCTTGCCCAATATTGAACAAGGTTCTTTTTTCAGCTCATTATTAGTGGCAAATGTTCCAAAAATTGATTTTTTACAGCTCTTTATTCCGGCTAACCCTTTTCAATCATTAGCCGAGAATGCAGTACCAGCAGTAGTCTTATTCAGCATGCTTTTTGGTGCCGCCTGCATTGGCTATAAAGATCATAAATCCATTTTAGATAATTTCAGCCATGTTGCGAAAATACTATTACGGGTCAATAGTTTTGTCGTTATCCTAACCCCTATCGGTGTCTTTGGCATTGCAGCCAGTGCTGCCGGCACACTCAGTCTAGGTGAATTCGAGCGTATTCAAGCTTATGTATTTATGCTTATTGGCTCAGTATTATTAGTGACTCTTGTCGTTATGCCCTTGCTAATTGCCAGTTGCACACCATTCAGCTATCGGCAAATTGCCCGCGAATCGAGAAATGTTTTGTTGACAGTCTTTATCGTAGGAAGCGTGTTTGTGGTTATTCCTTTACTTATTAAGATGATTAGCCGTTTATTTCACTCTCATGTGACAACCGAGCATGAACAAGCACGCATACCCGACTTAGTGCTGCCGCTCGCCTATCCGTTTCCTGATATGGGTAAGATACTCAGTCTGGTGTTTATTGTTTTTGCCGCCTGGTTTTATGACAAACCACTGGAGTTTCTTGATTATCCAGTAATGCTGACTATTGGGCTATTTTTAAGCTTCGGCAAGTTAATTACCGCATTACCGTTTTTGCTCAATCTTTACCATATACCAGAGGATGTTTTTAATCTATTTATGACTGTTGGAGTCATTTGCGGTCGTACTGCTGATGTTGCCGGTGCGATGCATTTAATGACTTTTACCATCCTGACTACAGCGCTGATGACGGGCTTATTCAAAATAAAATGGTCAGTACTAATCCGCAATGGACTGATCAGTTTATTACTGTTTTTTTGCGTTGGACTGGGAATTCGCATAGTTCTTGAGCAGCCAACTTTCAATGAAAATCAGAGTCCGCAAATATTGCACATGCGGTTATTAAACGACCGAGTTCCCTATACTGTCTCCAGCCTATCACAACCTAACCCAATAACACTTAAACCGGGCCAACATTTAATAGATAGAATACGTAAAACAGGCATTATTCGCATTGGCATCAATGAAGACAGTTTACCTTTCTCTTTTTACAATGTATACGGGCAAATGGTTGGCTTTGATATAGAATTGATGTTACACCTTGCTGAGGACCTACAAGTCGGTATTCAATTCATTCCTTATGAAAATGAATATTTATTACAACAATTAGACGATGATCATTTCGACATAGCCGTTTCTGGCATTACTCCCAATCTCAGCTTACTCGCAGCATCACGCATGTTATATAGCACTAGCTACCTTGATGTGCATTTAGCCTTAGTTGTTCCTGATCATAAGCGTAATAAATTCAGCGATAGAGAGTCAATTCTTAAACTCAAAAATGCACAGGCTTTTGTACGCAAAGAAAGTAATTTTGCGACCCGAGCTCACCAACTATTTCCCAACCTCAAAGTGACTGAATTAGATTCCGAAGCAGAATTTTTTAACACTAAAGAATTTCACGATCAGATTATTCTCACAACCGCAGAAGGTGGCTCAGCCTGGACGCTACTCTATCCTGATTATGTGGTAGTCAATCCTTTTGCCAATCGCCAAGGCGCTCCTTTAGTGATTGCCGTCAGTGACGAAGATCTGATACTGGAACATTTTCTCAGTACCTGGATTAAAATCAAACAGACCGATGGTACGATTGATACTTTGTTTGCGCACTGGATTCAAGGGGAAACAACTAAAGCAAGAGAGCCCCGCTGGAGCATTTTAAATAATGTTTTAGGTAAATAGTGATTCAAAGTATGCAATATAAATGGCTCAAGTTTCTTTCTTTAATGCTGCTGTTGACAAATATACTGGGATGTATGCCCAGAGTTTATCCAGCAGGCGCTTCAGTTACCACAGCGCAGCTATTAGATAATGTTTTTGTCACCAGCGACGGGAGCTTATTGCCATTTAAAACTTGGCAGCTTCAAACACAGAAAATAAAAGCGGTTATTATTGCCCTGCATGGTTTCAATGACTACAGCGAATTCTTTGAGCAAGCTGGAAGCTATTTTAGTCAACATCAAATAATATCTTATGCATATGATCAACGCGGCTTTGGTCAAAGTTCCCATCGCGGTTTATGGGCGGGTATTGATACTTACATAGCTGATTTAAATAGCTTTATACAGCTGATAAAAATCAGACACCCTGATATTCCCATTTATCTTTTAGGCGAAAGTATGGGCGGAGCTGTCGTCATCTCAACAATGGCACAAGCCTATCAATTCAAGGTGGATGGCATTATTTTAACGGCACCTGCTGTATGGGCAAGACAGACTATGCCCTGGTATCAAAATGTAGTCTTGGCAACGATGTCTCATACTGTCCCCTGGATGACCTTAACAGGTGAGAGCGTGGAAATAATGCCCTCTGATAATATTGAAGTATTAAGGGCATTAGCCCAGGACCCCTTGGTTATTAAAGAAACACGTATTGAAACTATTTATGGTCTGGTTAATTTAATGGATCAAGCATTTAACAGTGCCGAATGTCTCTCAGCAAAAACTTTTTTGCTTTATGGTGAAAAAGATCAGGTTATTCCCAAACAAGCCACCTATCTTTTCCTGAATAATTTAAAACAAGCAAAGCCCAATCACTATACCTTAGCTATTTATCAAAATGGCTACCACATGCTGTTACGTGACCTTCAGGCTGCTATAGTGTGGCAGGACATAGACGTATGGATTGATTCACTCTCAAGCCCACTGCCTTCAGGTGCTGATATCAGAGCACAACAGCTTCTTGATAATGAAGAATACTAAAAATTATGCCAGCTTTTCAATATAATCAATAATAAACTGAATACTGCGCTGGCCATTATATTCATTAATATCTAATTTATAAGCAATCTTAACCTGACGTATACCTAACCAGTATTCAGCACGTTCAACAAAAAAGGCAATCGCATCAATTAATAACTCATTGGCAGGCTGGCGCAAGACTAATTTAAGATGCTGTTGCCCTACAATCCTTGATTGCATTACATCAAACACACCATGAAATAAAGGTTCCGGAAACTCCTGCCCCCAAGGACCTGCATTTCTTAACAATTCACAAAAACCAATCGTCATCTCCGCGTCACTGAGTTCACCATCGCTGTATACCTTTTGGTCTAAATCAACATCAACAAGACGACGCGCCACGGCTTTATCAAAAGCTAACATAAAGACTGGATAATCATGTAACTGTATACTTAAACCCGCCGCCATTGCATGACCGCCAAACTTCTTTAATACTTTGGGGTGCGCAACTGCAATATCACTGAGTACATCTCGAATATGCACACCCAGAATGGAACGCGCAGAGCCTTTTATTTGTCCATTATCAGCATCTGCAAAAGCGATGACAGGGCGATTTAACCTATCTTTTATGCGTGACGCCAGGATACCAATCACTCCTTGATGCCAGTCTGCATTATAAATACACACACCTGCGGTTAAATGTTGTTCATCAAACGCTTTCATTTCCTTTAATAAGCTCATTGCATCGTGCTTCATCTGTCCTTCGACTTCGCGCCTGTCGCTATTCAATTCATCCATTTGCATTGCTAGTTTTTTTGCAACAGCGACATCATCAGCTAATAAGCATTGAATACCGACGCTCATATCATCCATTCGACCCGCCGCATTCAGTCGTGGGCCTATCGAAAAACCCAAATCAGATGAGCCTATACTCTGCAAATTTCGCCCCGCTATTTCCACCAATGCCTTAATGCCCACATGACCTTTACCCGATCGCATACGTAATAAACCCTGATGCACTAAAATACGATTAACCTGATCTAAGGCAACAACATCAGCCACTGTGCCCAAAGCAACCAGATCCAGCAATTGCGCTAAATTAGGTTCGCTTATATTACGTGTTATAAACCAGTCCTGCTCACGCATACGACTGCGCATGGCCATCAGAACGTAAAACATCACGCCCACACCTGCCAGAGCACGGCTAGGAAACTCATCATCAGGCAGATTAGGGTTCACAATAGCATCTGCATCAGGTAACTTCTCTCCGGGCAGGTGATGGTCGGTAATTAACACCTGAATGCCTGCCTGTCTTGCTATATCTACGCCATCCAGACTGGAGATACCGTTATCCACTGTGACTATCACATCAGCCTGCTTTTCTATGACTAATTCTACAATTTCAGGTGTTAAACCATAACCATATTCAAAACGATTAGGCACAATAAAATCGATATTTTTTGCACCCAGTAACTGTAAACCTTGCATTGCAACTGTACAACTGGTTGCGCCATCAGCATCGAAATCAGCCACAATGACTATTTTTTTTTGCTGTTCAATAGACTTAATCAAGTAAAGTACCATCTCTTCCATGCCTGTTAATAGCCAGGGAGAAGGTAGTTGTACCAAGCCTCGTTGTAAGTCATTGTCAGACTTGATACCACGTGCTAAATAAATACGTTTAAGTACTGGATTGGTCTCAGTTACCCCAGCATCTCTTCCCATTCGTGGACGTTCGACAATTTTTTTATGTATACCGTGATAGTGCATATTAGTATTTTATAATAGGTTTGATGCATTACCCTCTTATTAAGGGTACCAGAACGTCTATAATTGCGATTTATAGATTGGACATACGCAGGATCCAACTGTGTTTTATTATCTGCCGCGAGGTCTACCATATCTCTGGAGCGAACAAAGGTGGAAAGCTTATTTACTGACGGAAATCTGGATTTTTTAGGTGAATGCGTGGTTTATCCGCTTGAAATTCAAAAGAACCTATAACATGGCATATTCTTCCATATTTTCTCGATCAAATTAATTACCATACGCTTCGCGTACCTATGTGTATACTTCACCTGGCTATCATTGCAGATTTTATCGAATAAATCGCCAGCTTTTCATAAATAGTGCCTAAACATATTATAATGAACCAAATACCGATTAACTAATGCAACGATTACATTATGGCCTTAACAGAACAGCAAAGACAAAAAAAAGCAAACCAAAAAAAGCAAAAACGCAGTACACAAACTAAATCAAATTCTGCTCAATTATTACTGGAAAAAATAACGCCCCACCTGGAAAATCCATTTTATGAATGTCTAATGCCCAATAATTTATTTGAATCTGGTATAGGCAATATACTTATTACTCGAATATCTTCTAAAGGTGAAGTAGCAGTAGCCTCTTTTATCGTTGATGTTTATTGCTTAGGCGTTAAAAAAGTCCTGTTTAAAACCATGCCCCTGCCTGAATACGAAAAAGTATTTAAACCTGGTATCCGTGAATCACATGGCGATTATCCATTTGCGAAGTTGAAACCAGCGTGTGCTTTTAAATTGATTACTGGCGCTGTCGAATATGCGAGACAACTCGGCTTTAGTAGTCATAAAGATTATCACAGCTTGAAAGCCATCTTTGGTGAACAAAAACTGGGAATCTGCTGGTCACGCTTTCGCTATGGTAAAGATAAAATGCCGTCATATGTTAAAGGCCCAAATGAATCAACAGCCGACGCGAATAAGATCATTGCAACTCTGGAAAAATCCTGTGGCGCAGGAAATTTTCATTTTCATTTGTAGTTAGTTATGATACTAGGAGTTAAGCTAAAGACAATCCGGTCACCGTGAATTAAAGAGAGAGAGCGACGTAGGATGGAAAAGCGCAGCGCATTCCGTCATTTCTCACCGATATTTAATCATCGGGCCTTATCTTGTCGGATTACGCTACGCTTATCCAACCTACACTGCTTCGCGAATAAACACCCATTGCTTTGCATCAGATAAATCATTTGCGTACTGATACCCTGCACTGTCAAAATTTTTCAGTTCCTCCGCCCGAGTAATTTTATGCTTGATGGCATAATTGACCATCATTCCCCGCGCTTTTTTGGCATAAAAACTAATAATTTTATATTTCCCGTTTTTAAAATCTTTAAAAACGGGAGTAATAATCGGCCCCTCTATTAACTGCGATTTTACCGCTTTGAAATATTCATTCGATGCTAGATTTACCAGTACCCTGGCTTCTTCCCCTGGCATATCCGCATTGATTAATGTAGATATTTTATCACCCCAGAAAGCATATAAGTTTGCACCACGCTCATTAAACAGTTTAGTCCCCATTTCCAGACGATAAGCCTGCATTAAATCTAAGGGACGCAATAGACCATAAAGCCCTGATAATATGCGTAAATGTTGCTGGGCAAACTCGATTTCATCAATTGCCAGAGACTCTGCGTCTAAGCCCTGGTATACGTCTCCCTGAAAGGCAAATAAAGCGGGACACTCGGCACTAGAGCCAGATTGAACCCAATCCTGAAAGCGCTGATAATTAAGATCAGATAATTTTTCGCTAATTCCCATCAGGTTTTTTATTTCTTCAGGACTCAATGTTTGTAATTGATCAATCAATTGCTGGCTATCTTTTAATAACCTGGCTTGAGTAGGCTTCAATACGGGGAATTCTGCCTGCATATCCAAAGATTTAGCTGGGGATATAAGCATTAACATAAATTATTCCTTTCTAGACTAGTACTATTCGATAAATTTACTGAATATCTTAGATATTGCATAATTAACAGGCATAAAAAAAGGTTCATATCTATTAATTAAGATATGAACCTTTTTTAAATACAAGAAAACAGCAAAGCTGAAGTCCTTTGATTATTTATTTAACAGATTCTGCAATTTTGTTGAATGCTTCAACTTTATCTTTACCCGTTTTAATCAGATCCATACCTGTTTCCATTACCATGCCAACCAATCCAGGTGTCTGGTAAACCATTTTCCCTAAGTAACCGACAATAGGTAATCCAATCAATGCGCCTATAAAGGTATTGATACCGACTACACCTAATAGTTTGCTAATCATGACTAATGCATCTAATGGAATAAAAACCATCGCAGCAAAATAAACAATGACGACAAAGGTAAAAACAACAAAAACAACAAACTGGATAAGCCTTACTAAGGCAATATTAACTTTTTTCATTTGGGCATCAACTTCCTAAGAATAACTCAAAACAGACGATAAAATCTGCTTGCAAAGAATTTAAAATTATCGAAGGATTATACCTTAAAGGCATTTATCCGGGATAATCTTTTCTAAGAAAATAGCGAAATAATAAAAATCCGGCAATAAATCCACCTAAATGTGCCCATAATGCAACATCTGAAGCACCTTCATAAAACATGACAGCCGTGGTAGCTTTAGCCATTTGAAAAATAACCCAGAGACCAATAAAAGCAATTGCAGGAATCTCAATAAAAATAGGTAACAATAAGATTGGAATCCAGATTACAATTCTCGAATAAGGGTACAGAAAAAAATAAGCGCCTAAAACACCCGCTATTGCCCCTGAAGCCCCAACAACGGGCATCACTAAGTCTGGCGTATAAAGCCACTGTATTGTACTGGCAATAAAACCGCATATGAGATAAAAAATAATAAACCTGACATGCCCCATCCTGTCCTCTATTTTGCCTGCAAAAAGCCACAGAAACCACATATTCATAATCAAGTGTAACCACCCGCCATGCAAAAATAGATTAGTTATAAAAGATAAATAATGATCTACAGGGTAACCCATTGCGATGGCCCACTCGGGATTGGTATACCGTAGAGGAACCATGCCATAAATATAGATAATATAATGATGAATCTGGTCGGGAGAAAATTCCAGCAACACAAAAAGACTGATACAAATAAACATTAAAGCCCATGTAACATAAGGCGTGGTATAACATACAGTAGTGTCTCTAATAGGTATCATATATCAGCAAATGGAGTATTAAGAGTTGATTAAATGCTTAGGTTTAAGCACTTTAACATGATAATCAAATCACTGACCACATAAGCTTTAAAGCTATGCTTCGCGCGGCCACGGATACGAAATTTGTAGAACGCTAATTTTTATATCATGTAAGGTACTGAAACAATTGGATAGCCGGCTTGGTAACTTTTTCAGCTAAGCAGCCAGAAAGCCCACCGTCTTAACTGCGAAAGTATATAACAAACTTTTTAAACATAATGCGCTAAAAGCGATAAATAACCATCACCATGTCACTACGAAATTTGATAATAATGTTTTATCTCTGCTCCTTTAATGTCCATGCTGAACCTGTTTTTATCAGTGATTTTTCAACACAGTCATTAAACGATTGGCAGCAAAAATCATTTAAAAACCATACTCAGTATCAGATCGTTAAACTGGACAAAAAGACAGTTCTGGAGGCAAAAAGCATTTCAAGCGCCTCAAGCCTGTATAAAGAAATGCACATAGATTTGCAGAAAACACCTTATTTAAACTGGTCCTGGCGCATAGACCAGAAACTTTCTATTAGCGACGAACAAAGCAAACAGGGTGATGATTTTACCGCACGGGTTTACCTCATCATTAAAGGTAAGTGGGGATTTTGGCAAAACAAGGCAATCACTTATGTATGGGCTAATCACAGCCCTGTAAATGAAGCCTGGGCGAATCCTTTTACAGGTGACAGTGTCATGATGATAGCGATACGCTCAAATACCGATCAAACAAAACATTGGTATACAGAGAAACGCGATGTATTAGCAGACTTAAAAAAACACTTTGGCAAAGATATCCGATTTATAGACGGGCTTGCTATTATGACTGATACTGATAATTCAGGAGGAAATGCACTTAGCTACTATGCTGATATTTATTTCAGTAAGGAATAAGCGAATGAGATAAATTGTCCTCACACGGTCAAGGATGGGGAATTTATAAAGTAGGGATTGTTGGTCGAGAGTAAGGCGCCTTGGAGACAGCACTCATTATATCTAGCGTACCTGGCGATACTATGCAGTTTATTTCCTTATTACCTATTTTTTCTTTGCACAGAAATCTAAAGCAGCAATTAAGTTTCCTAAACAGCAGGCAAAAAAAAGCCCCGGTAAACCGAGGCTTTTTCAAACAGTCTGTAAAATCGTTATGATTAAACGTTGTTTGCTGCAAATGGATGTTTTGCAGTCGCTTTTTGAGCAACAACTTCAGCAGCAGTTGGAGTTCCAGCTACAGCATTTTTGATAGAAGCTTTAACAGCATCATAGTTGTTTTTCTCGATAGCTGCATCATCTTCTGCTAACCAGTGAATGAAAACACCAACAGAGATAAATAAATCATCAGCTTCATCAGCTGGGATAGTTCCATCTTCAACACAATCAGCAACAGCCATTGCAACACCACGTTGTGCTGGGCCAAACATTTGAACTGCTTGCTTAGAACCTTTGATTGTTACTTTGTTGAACATAACAGTTGCAGGCTTAACCATAAGGTTAGGAGCAACAACAGCTAATAAGCTAGAGAAACCGTCTTTGTTGTTTGTTAAGCAGTTTGCGAAAGCAGACTCTGCAGCTGAACCGCGAGGTCCCATCATTAAGTCAATGTGCGCAACTTCGTTTCCGTCACCGTTTAAAGATTCACCAACGCGTAAGTTGTTAATTTTAGCCATGCTACTATTACCCTCAGAAAAAAAAGAAAAAACTATATCTAGAATTGACACTTGTCAATATCCTTAAATACCTAAAATTTGTTATGGAAAACAATAAACCTATCCATTTGATAATAACAGTTCTAGCTGTACAGCTAAAACTGTTACTACTGTGAAATCAGCTGCTGTACCTGGATTAATTCCTGCAAACTTGAAGTCGTCATCTACTTTTCGTAGATAATTCTTTAACTGTTCAGGTCTATCAATATTAGATAATTTACCGTCAACCAAAGCCATCTTATCCATCACCATCTTGGTGTAAAGACCGCCGTATTTTCGTTCGATATGACTATCAGGATACTTAGCTAGCATAGTTGCATAAACTGCAACAGCCGACCACTCTGCCTCACCCCATCGATTGAATGCCCAATTATACCTTAAAACTAAAAAATCGAAAACATCTTTATAATTTGTTATAAACTGCAAGGCAATTCTATCTCTATCACTGGCTATTTGCATTGCCTCCGTCAAAGTGACACCAGGCTTTTGAGCAACATCCTGTTGCTCTGACTTACCCAAACCTCCGGGCGCAGCTAATGCAATTGCACGAAAAACCCAATCAGCATCTTCAATACTAGTATTGGCTAACACTCCCGCCAGCTTATGCCTTAATTCTTTTGCGGACTTAGCACTTTCAGCGGCAAGTAATAAGGGAGCACATAATAAGATAATACCTAAATTAGTATTACAACCTACCGCTTCCCGGGTAGCTTTAACCGCATAATAAATTCGTTCACCCAGATTATAATTTCTATTGCCTATTGGCTCTGAACTTTGCTTTGCACTCAATCTAAAATCATCAACCGTCATATCATGTCCATCAGCATAAATGCTGACATTACCCGGTTTAAAAGCGCGAAGTTCTATTTCACAGGCATATTCATAAGCCTTAATCAACTGTCGCTGAGTCAACATACAGCATCCATTTTTTCTGATGTCGCACAATAGCTTAATAAATCTTCGACTAGAATTTTAGCCACCTGAATATCACAGACACTTTCCAGACCTTTCCATGCCGGAATGCTATTCACTTCGATGACTTTATAATTGCCGTCTTGAGTGCGAATAATATCCACACCTGCATAACTCATTTGTAATGCCTTGCTAGCTTTAATTGCTATATCGGTCATCTCATAATCAGCTTGCATCGCTTCACAACTTGCACCTCGCGCAACATTATTTAACCAATGGATACCACGCCTGCGCATACTTGCAATTACTTTTCCGCGAACGACAAACACACGCCAATCAGAATAACCCTCACCGGCACATTTTACAAAGCGCTGCAAATAATACACGCCACGGCTATGTGTTAACCAGAATAAATCCGTCATTTTTTCTATGCGCCGAATGCCTTCGCCTTGTGAGCCAAAAACCGGCTTACTGATTAACTGATGCCCTGCCCTCAATTGCTCTTCAGCAATCGCTAAAGCCTGTTGCCTATCCCTCAAAACCCAGGTTTGCGGAGTTGGTACAGCGTGTTGTTGCAATAAAAAACTGGTCATACCCTTGTCAACACTACGCTCTATGGCATGACCATCATTATAAACAGGGATACCCATTATTTTCAGAGCATGCAGTATATCCAGATACAATACAACTTCTTCTAAAGAGCCGCCAGGTACACCACGGACAAAAACAGCATCGGGCAATGATCCTGTAAAACCCGGAATATAAAGAGGTAAAAGCCCTTCTTGCAACTGTATTCGACATTCAGTTAAGGATACATATTCTGCACTGTAACCACGCGCAGCAAAAGCCTGGCGTAATTGCTGCCCATGCCAGCCTGGATCATCAGTAAATATTGCTATTCGTCCCACAAATATTTAAAACCTGTAAAATATAAAGAATAAAAACATTATACCGTTAATAAAAAAACGAATGACTTGAGTTAGCAAATTTTATTAATAGCATATTCTAATAACCTAGTATTCTAGTATACTATAGTCAAAACCAAAACAAGCCTAACATCATGACTGCGACAGAAAACGTACACGAACACGAAATTAACAAATTTGGCTCTCAAGCGGAGCGCTGGTGGGATAGAAATGGCGAGTTCAAAACTCTGCATGACATTAACCCCCTGCGCATTCACTACATCCAGAAGTTTATCAGCCTGCAAAACCAGCGTATCGTAGATGTTGGCTGTGGTGGTGGAATCCTGACGGAAGGACTCGCTAAAAAAGGTGCGGATATGCTGGGTATCGACTTAAGTGAGGAACTAATTGATATTGCTGATTTACATGGCCTGGAGTCCGGCGTTAAAGCGAGTTATAAGAAAATTAGCGCAGAAGCTTTGGCAGATGCAGAAAGCGCCTGTTTTGATCATGTAGTTTGCATGGAAATGTTGGAACATGTGCCAGAGCCAGGTTCAGTAATAGCCGCCTGTGCAAAAATGGTTAAACCCGGAGGCTATGTTTTTTTCTCAACATTAAACCGCAAGCCAAAAGCATATCTACTGGCCATAGTCGCAGCTGAACATATTTTAAAAATGCTCCCTGCGGGTACGCATGATTATAAAACGTTTATCAAACCTTCTGAACTGAGTCAATCGGCACGCAATGCCGGACTTGAATTGCAAGGCATGATAGGCATTCAATATAATCCATTGACTAAAAATTTCAGTTTAAATGATGATATAGACATCAATTATATAGCGGCTTTCAAACGTCCTGAATAAAACCATGAACAAAGAGTTTGGCTTATCCTGCGTGTTATTTGATTTAGATGGCACGCTACTCAATACCGCCCCTGATTTAACCACTGCGCTGAATAAGGCGCTGGCACATTATAACTTCCCGGAAGTACCCGTGCATGCCATAACGCCTTATATCTCTTACGGTGCGGCAGTCATGATAGAAACTGCTCTGGAACAAGATGTATCTAATGCAATAAAAGCCGATATTTTAGATTGGCTACTTAATTATTATGAACAACATATCGCCGATTTTACCCATCTATATACCGGTATGCCTGAACTATTAGTCACTCTGGAAGCCAAAGGGATTCCCTGGGGAGTAATTACCAATAAACGTGAGCGCATGACCCATCCATTAATGCGTGCTTTGGACCTAACTAAACGCTCTGCCTGTATTATATGTGGCGATACAACAGCCTATAGCAAACCTCACCCTGAACCGATGCTAACGGCTTGTCGCCAGATCCAGGTGCTTCCTGAACAGTGTCTTTATATTGGGGATGCACAACATGATATAGCAGCAGGAAAAGCCGCTAATATGAAAACTCTTGCAGCAACCTGGGGGTACTTAAAACCCGATGACAAGCCTCAGGACTGGGGAGCCGATGCATTAATACATCACCCGAATGAAATTTTAGACTGGATAACAAATCAAAGCCATGTCCTTAACTAAGCACTCTATTCTTATCACTGGCGCGGGTGGCGGCTTAGGCGGCACAGCAGCGCTAGCACTCGCAAAACGAGGCGCCCAGATTATTCTACTGGATAAAAGTATCCCTAAATTAGAAAAAATTTATGATGCCATTATTGCTACCAATGCCCCCACTCCGGCAATCTATCCATTTGATTTAGCGGGTGCAACGGAAGTGCAATACCATGAGCTTGCCAATACCATAGAAGAAAAATATGGGCATTTAGACGGTCTATTACATTCAGCAACTGAGCTCGATGCATTTACGCCAATGTCTATACATGGCACGATGGCATGGGGTCATACACTAAATGTTAATTTGAATGCAGTTTTTTTATTAACTCAGGTCTTACTTCCTTTGTTGCAAAAAGCAGAACATGCATCCATAGTTGTCACTAGCGATTCCTTTGTCCGCGAAGCCAGAGCCTATGCAGGAGCCTACGGTGTATCTAAAATTGCCGTTGAAAGCTATGCTAAAATTCTTGCCGAAGAACTTAGCGATGCAGGAAAAATAAGAGTCAATATTTTAATTCCTGGTCCAGTTAATTCGCCACTCAGAAACAAAGCTTTTCCTGCCGAAGTTAAAAACAAACTACCCGAAATGGTAGAAATAATCCCTGCTTATCTCTATTTGTTCAGTCCTCAAAGTATAGGCACAACAGGGCAAATTGTAGACGCACGAACTTTTAAATTATAGTTGAAACAATCATGTCTGAAAGAGAAACAATTACCCTGACACGCGACGTAAACGTTGTGCTTATCCCGGACGGGAATCATGGTACGCTTAGTAAAGGTAAACAAGTGACTATCCATCAGGATCTAGGCAACAATTACACTGTTGTTACCGATCATGGTCATATGGTCAGAATTTCAAGTGTCGATGCCGATGCCTTAGGCAAAGAACCTCACGAATTACATACATTAGCATCTGAAACGGACCCAAGTGCCGTGGAAAAAAATTGCTGGGAAGTCATGAAGACCGTCTATGACCCTGAAATTCCTGTTAATATTGTGGACCTAGGGTTAGTCTATAATTGCAAAGTTGAAAGTGTAGGCAAAGCGCTTAATAGTGTTCATATCATGATGACACTGACCGCACCAGGTTGCGGCATGGGCCCCGTTATTCAAAGTGATGTAGAAAAAGCTATCCGTGCCTTGCCTGGTGTAGAATCAGTACAGGTTGAAGTGGTACTGGATCCACCCTGGTCACGTGAAATGATGTCTGAAGTAGCACAAGTGCAATTAGGGCTTTTTTAGACCTTGCAACAATAATCCAGGAATACCACAAGATAATTGTAGGGCATGGCTTTAGCCCGCTAATATTGAAGGCAGGCTAAATCCGCCTCCTAAGCATAATAAGCTGCTCATAAATTTCGATAGCTATTTGTATATACAGGAGAACCTCTCATGCAAAACAAAAAAAATATCGCATGCGCACTGACACTCATCTTATCCAGTCTTATTGCCAATACAGCTTCTGCCGCTGATTTATCGCGTAGCGAAGTAATACAACTACTTAAAAAAGCAAACAAGGCAAAACCCGCGGACCTAAGACGCAAAAATTTAAAAGGTGTAGATTTATCGAAACTCGACTTCCGCAATGCCGATTTATGGGGAGCAGATTTACGTGGTGCAAATTTAAGTCAAAGCAACTTTTCTGGTCTCGTTTTAGATTTAACAGTGATGACTGGGGTCAACCTATCCGGTGCAGATCTGTCCGGAGTCAGTATCTTTGGTGTCAGCATGATGCGTTCTGACTTAAGCAATGTCAATTTCAGTGATAGCCGAGTTATTGCTAATCTGGATAACTCCGATATGACTAACGCGAATTTATCGAATATACGCTGGGGGGCTGATATGAAAAATCAACCTATGGGCTTAATGCGCGTTAGTTTAAATAAAGTCAACCTGACAAATGCCAATTTACAAAATGCCGATTTAGGCCGTGCAACTTTACGCTTTGCCAACTTAACGGGTGCAAATTTAAAAAATGCTATATTAATTTCAGCGGAATTAGGTGCAGCTAACTTCACCAATGCCAACGTCAGGCATGTTGACTTTACCGCTGCAAAATTAGACGAATCCAACTTCACAAATGCTCTATTAACAGGTGCTACTTTTGCAAAAATACAGGGCTTAGATAGTACGCGCGGATTAATAAACAATACAACTAAAAGCGCAGACATGTTTGATTAAGGATAACTCTTGCAATACAGCCAAGTATAATCACTGCCGCAAACAATTATTTATGAGTCCTGCACCGTTAAATTAGACAGAAGTAACTTTAATATAGGTCAAAAGATTTTGAAATATTTCTTAAGCTTGTTAAAGAATGATTTTCAGATAGCTTCTTGTTGTGTAAACATAACGAATCTGGTTTGTAGTTTTTGCATGGGTAGCAAAACGCTCATCCCTTACCTGACATAAACGGTACAAAACTCACTGGTTCCAGACGCTCTATATCATAACCTGATTCAGTACGTATCACTCTTTGTAGCTCCTGCATACCGCGCTCTTTACCAATAGGAATCAGCAGAATGCCACCGACTGCCAACTGCTCTAATAATTTCTCCGGAATTTCAGATGGTGCAGCGGCAACCAAGATGCCATCAAACAGTGCTTTTTCTGGCCAGCCACAGCCACCATCATTATGCAAATAGCTGACATTTCGTATTTCCAGTCCCCATAGCCTGTCTTTTGCCTGTTTATGCAAGGGATAAATACGTTCAACAGTATTCACATGCTCTACCAGTTGCGCTAATACTGCTGTGTGATAACCACAGCCCGTCCCTATTTCCAGTACATTCTTTAAGTGCCGCTGATCGACTAATAATTCGGTCATTTTAGCGACGATATAAGGCTGAGAAATCGTTTGCCCGTGACCAATAGGCAAAGAGGTATCTTCATACGCCCGACTGGCTAAAGCATCATCCATAAATAGATGCCTAGGCACATTGCGCATTGCATCCAGAATTTTGTGGCTGGTAATTCCCTGATCAATCAGGCGATCAATCATGCGTTCACGTGTGCGCCTTGATGTCATGCCTATTCCTTGTATTGAATTCATTGTAACCATTCCTTTAACAAATCGAGCGCATCATAGCGGGTTAAATCCAACTGCAAGGGCGTCACTGAAACATACCCCTGACTCACCGCATAGAAATCCGTTCCCGGTCCTGCATCCTGTTCTGCCCCAGGCGGTCCAACCCAATATATTATTCTTCCTCTGGGATCCTTAGCCTGAATAACCGGTTCTGCTTTATGTCTTTGCCCCAGACGAGTTGATTGAAAACCTTTAATCTCAGCCCAGGGCAAATCCGGTACATTAACATTTAATAGAATATCTTTTGCTAACGGTTTATCTAATAAGCGTTGTAAAATCTCACCAGCTACTTTAACGGCTGTATCAAGGTTTTGAGGGTCACTACTGACCATAGAAATAGCAACTGCCGGCAAGCCCAAAAAGCGCCCTTCAGTTGCAGCAGCGACAGTCCCCGAATAGAGTACATCGTCGCCCAGATTAGCACCATGATTTATACCTGCAAAAACCATATCCGGCTCTTTATCTAACAGTCCGGTGATAGCCAGATGCACACAATCTGTGGGTGTACCATCAACCTTGATAAAACCATTTGCCATTTGCTGGGCTCGCAAAGGCATTTCCAAAGTTAGCGAGTTACTTGCTGCACTGCGGTTTCTATCGGGTGCAACCACTGAAATTTCTGCAAATGATTGCAGTCCTTCAGCCAGCGCAATAAGTCCTTGCGCTAAATATCCATCATCATTACTTAGCAGAATATGCATTTTTTTATTAAATTCTATAAAATTGTTAATATGAGTGCTTAATCAATTAAAATACAGCTAACGTGAACGATAAACCAGAAAAAAAACAAGAAAGTAGTTTATTTCTTGAGAGCATAGGCAAAGTTACACCCATTAAATCGGATAAGCGCAGCATAGTGCCTACTCAAAAACCCAAAGCTTATCCTAAGAAAAAAACACCGCATATTGCGGATAAATTAACGCTGTCACAAACCGAACCGATCAATATCTTGCAAGCTGAAGACACCTTTAGTTATAGCGCACCTGGCCTGCAAAAAAATGTTCTGAAAAAAATGCGTCGTGGTCATTTTGGGCTGGATGCTGAGCTCGATTTACATAACTTAACCAGTGCTGAAGCAAAACGAGCATTAATCAAATTTTTACATTTTTGCGAACAAGATGGTTGCCGCTGTGTACGCATTATTCACGGCAAAGGCTACCGTTCGGAAAACAACCTCCCCGTTTTAAAAAATGATCTTAACCTCTGGCTAAGACAGCATCAGGAAGTTCAAGCTTTTTGTTCCGCCGCACAAAAAGATGGTGGAGCAGGAGCTGTCATTGTTTTACTAAGCTTGTCCGGCAAATACTCCGATCAAGACGATGCCCAATACTAAGCGATACCAGACAAACGGCATCATACTGATTTTATTAAGTAGTTTCAAGAACCAGGCAATACTTAAATAAGCGACGACCGCCGAAACAGCCGCACCGATAAACATAAATCCCCACAAAATATCAAAACCAGACTGGTACAATTCCAGTGCCTTTAAAGATCCCGCCAAGGCAATCACTGGAATCGATAATAAAAAGGAAAATTTAGCCGCATACTCGCGCTTTAGTCCTAATAATAGGCCAGCGGTAATGGTAATACCTGAACGCGATGTACCTGGTATTAAGGCAATCGCCTGAAACAGGCCGACGACGACAGCATCTAATAAGGTAATAGTATCGCGTTGCTCTTTGGCTCGCTTTTCTGCCCACCATAGCAATAAAGCAAATACGATTGTTGCCGCTGCAATGACCAATGGTGAACGCAATGCTTCCTGCATGGCATCTGACAAACTAATGCCGACTAATCCTACTGGTATTGTTCCTAAGCCCACATACCATGCCAATTTAGCCTCATCATTAAATCCTTTGCCCAGCAAAGAACCGAACCATGCGGATATGAGTTTTAGCAAATCTTGACGATAATAAACGACGACCGCTGTTAATGTGCCCACATGTACTGCTACATCAAACGCTAGGCCTTGGTCATCCCAGCCGACAATTACCGGTAATAAAATCAAATGAGCAGAGCTTGATATCGGTAAGAACTCCGTCAGTCCCTGTAATACAGCTAGAGCAATTGCTTGCAAAATATCCATTAATAATCCAATTATAAAAAATAGTGGTAAAATACATTGATATTTTACCTTGATTAACCTTCGGTTTTAACATTATGCAAAAAAAAATTATCACTTTTAGCACCTTAGCTTTTAGCGCAGTTCTTACATCAGGATGCTCGACACTATGTGACAAAAAAGGCGTTGAAGTTGAGACTATTGAAACTGAAATTGTTGTAATGAACAATTACCCGACCCGTGACCGCGTTGAATATGTATTTAACTGTATTGCCAAGCATGGCGGTAATCTGGATTATGTTTCACAATATGCCTGTGGCTGCAAAATTGATAAAATTGCTGAGAAATTAAGCTTTGAAGAATATGAAGCCGCGTCAACTTTCACTATGCTACGTAGTACGCCTGGTGAAAATGGCGCTGTTTTCCGCGATCCAAAGCAATCTAAAGATTTACGTACGCGCTTAAAAGAAGCTGAAGAGTATGCAGAAAAGAGTTGCTTTGTAAAATAACGCTCAAAAAATTGCTATCCATAAACATGAAAACTATATAAGTTAATGCGCTTATTACTTTAATTCAGGTGGATAATAGATTTATGATGAATAATAAAGGGACAAGACCTGGCTGGAGAGTCCCTCCCCTTTATTATTCAGTCGCTTTCTTTTTAATGGGGCTACTAACGCTATTTATGCCATTTTATATTTTTCTTTGTAAAGTACAGCAACAAGCTTGGTAAAAAATATAATCGCTAAACTATAGAGTAAAGTAGAGCTTATATAAGCGGGATAATATTTTGCCACCCGTTGCGCATATTCTACAACTGATAACTCTGGGAACTTACCTGAAAACAGGTAAAAACCCCCATTAGAAATAAAAAATGCAATCGAAGTTGCCAGTAATAAATAGGCAAACTGATGGCTCAGATCACGACTATTTAAAATTGCGTACTTTGCACTCCAGCGCCCTGCAAATAACATGACCGCATAAGTCGGAATTAAAAAAACATAGGCTGGAGAGATACAATAATCACTAACCTGTCCGTATGTAATCGCGACATAATCCAAAAATGCGGCTTCAGTCAATAGCACTGCAAAGCTTGCCATACCACCGGTAAAAATTCCTGCCAAATAAAACACTGCCAGGGAAGCATCAGGTAAAGTAATCGCACTACCAAAATGATCACTCCGTGTTAGTGCCATCAACATTGCAAGTGCACAAGTAATTAAATATTTAGTATTTTGTTGTATCCAGTTCATATAAACCTCTTAAATTGTGGGTGCATAACGTAAATTAAAGAAAACGGTAACGCCTGGGGAGTTATACCCTGCGGCAGTTTGATATTGGGCATTCAAAATATTATTCACTGAGCCCTGTAAAGTAACACTCTCAAAGAATTGATATTCTGCTCTTAAGTCCCAGGTAACAAAGCCATCAACATAGCGCATATTTTGTAAATCATCAAAGCGACGTCCTTCGACATTAATAGTGCTTCCTATACCAGCAGCGCCTAATTGTCGATCTATATCAAAGCGAAACACCTGTTGCGCACGTCTGGGTAAAATATTGCCAAAAGTAGCAGCGTCCATACTTTTCGGGTCCATAGCACTATAATTTGCCTGCAAATCAAAGCCATAAACCTGCCCTCCAATCATTAGCTCTAAACCCATAATACGCGCTGCACTTAAATTATTAGGTGCAAATAGTGAGCTATCATAGGCAATCATGTCACTAATATAGGTCAAATACCCATTAAGTGACCAATTCCAGCTATTATGCTCGCCGCTAATGCCAACTTCATAACTTTCCGATTTTTCAGGATTTAGCTCGCTATTGCCAAAGCCGGGGAAATAAAGTTCGTTAAAAGTTGGCGCTTTAAAAGCTGTTCCATAAGAAGCTGAGACCATGATGTCATTATCAAAAGCATAGCCCCATGAAGCATTCCAGGTACTATTCTGTCCAAACTGCTGATTAAAATCGCTACGATAAGCCAGTATAAACTGATTTTTAGCAAACGCCCCTTGATATTGGATAAAAACGGCATGGTTATTACGCGATGTTTCTGCAAAACTCTCGTTGCTATCAATACTGTCATCCTGGAAATCATAACCTAAAGAAAGCAAATGTTCAGCTGTCAAATTAAAATTATTCAGTGCCGAGAATGAAACCCGCTGAGTATCAAAGACAGTTTGTTTCGTTTCGTTCAAATAATTTGTAGAGTCATCGCGGCTTTCACCGCCGCTTAAATCAATTCGCCAAAAATCCATTGCCTGTATAGTCGCCTTGCCTCCAAAAATAAGTTGTGCAAAGTCACCTGCATTGACAAAACTACCATCAAATTCAGTATGTCCGCCACTATACAATGCATGGCCTTCTACACTCAACCAATCGGTGAAATGATAGCCAAGACGTAGCGATCCTGCATAATTTTGGTAACCATCCCTATCCGGTTCATTAGTAAAGCAACCATAAGCCAACGCTCCAGCGCAGGAATTAAATCCCTCGGATTGCTGGTAACTTAAATGCGTATTGTACCAGGCCTGATCAACCGCGCCAGACACACCCGCTGCAACTTTATAATGGCCATAAGTTCCCACACCAGCAGAGAGTGTTGGATTAGCGGCAGAGGTGGATGCAATTGCATTGCGAGTATGAATATGAATAATTCCCCCGATGGCATCGGCACCGTATAAGCTAGATTTGGGCCCCCTTATAACTTCAATAGATTCAATCTCGCTGATCGGCAAATGCTGCCAGGCGGCACCGCCTGATGTGGCAGACCCTGCACGTACGCCATCAATCAACACTAAAACCTGATCAGATTCGGTGCCGCGTAAAAAGACCGAGGTATTTTTGCCTAAACCACCACTATTGACAATATTAACACCGGCAATGCCGCGCAAAGCCTGCTCAATACTATTAAGCTGTTTACGTTCAATATCATAGCGAGTAATGAGAGTGCTAGAAACAAGCCTTGAATCTTGCTGGCTACGCGTAGCCGTCACTGTTAAGGGAGAAAGAGCTAAGGTGTTATCTGCATGCACTGATGCAGGAAGAGTACTGAATAGGAAAGGACTGGCAATCAAAAATTTATGCATAATTCCCTCTGCGCCGCCCGCGCAAAAAAGTGTAAAAACACAGGAGAGGAAATAAAAATGAAAAAACAGCTAAGAAGGGCTAATTCATTCCGTCAACAGCCCTCCGCTGCACCAAATAAAATTTTCAGGCAGGTCTCCGGGCTTATAAGTATGGACTGCTAAAATCATTACCTTCCCATGCAAAGCACAGTGGTTCTCGATGATTTTAAACTTATTTACCGTTGCGGGGGCAGCGTTGGCATTGGACTAGATCCGCACCAAACTTCCCTTTTAACCGTCAGGAACGAAAATCCTTCAGGACCAGAAAATGGATAGGAAATTGTACTTGAAAAACTTATAAAAGCAATTTAAATCAAACTGAGCTATTCTGATATGAAAATTAATACAGGCTTTACAAGTGGCATTGCAGTAACCTTACCAGGGGGGATCAACAAAGCCTAAGCTTAAAGTTGTGCATAATTATATAGCGCGTACTGAAAACAAATATCAATAGTTATTAATGTATCTTCTGCATCAGCACATATATAGATTGCTCTTTTTATTGCATGCCAAGATTTAAATTTATTATTGCCACCAACTGAAGAGCCTATATCATCACCCTATGCAATAAATATATAAATTCAGGCTTTATATATTGAATGAAAATTTAATTTCTGAAAGTTTTTAGTAAATAGGCTTGTAGCTAGACTTCGTTATTTCCGAAGTCTAGCTACAAGCGTAATCGCGAACTAAAGTTTAAGTACCTGTGTTCCAGCTCAAAACAGACCGGAATACAGGATTTTTGTCGTTGTGTCGCTTGTGCTAGCCAAATTTAACCGGCAATTTTTGTAATTTCCAGATATCCTGATTGTATTCATTAATGGTCCGTTCTGATGAAAACTTGCCACAATGGGCAACATTCATAATACTCATACGCGTCCAGTGCTCCTGATCACGGTAAGCATCATCAACTCTTGCTTGAGTATCAACATAGCTACGGAAATCTGCAATCGTCATCCATGGGTCTAACGGGTCCTTAAGCGATTGTATTAAGTCATTGAAAATACCCGGTTCTAATTGATTAAAATGCCCGCTTTCCAATAAATTCATTACCTCTTTAAGGTCCTCATCCTGTTGAATAATATGCTCAGGTTCATAATGCTCTCGCCTGGCAGCAACTTGCTTTTCAGTCAGACCGAATAAGAAGAAATTTTCTTCACCTACTTCCTCAAGGATTTCGATATTGGCGCCGTCAAAAGTACCAATGGTTACTGCGCCATTCATCATCAGTTTCATATTACCGGTGCCCGATGCTTCTTTCCCGGCGGTTGAAATCTGTTCAGACAGGTCTGCTCCAGGACAGATTTTTTCCATGGCAGAAACATTGTAATCAGCTAAAAACATCAGCTTTAACTTACCCTGAGTATCTGGGTCTTTATTAATCATTGTCGCAACATTATTGATCAATTTAATAATTTTTTTAGCCCTTTCATAGCCAGGAGCAGCTTTACCCCCTATCAGCACACAACGTGATACGAAATTTTTAGAGTTGTCTTTTTTTAATCGCTGATATAAATAAATGACATGCAACACATTTAGCAGCTGCCGTTTGTATTCATGAATACGTTTAACCTGAACATCAAACAAGGCATCGACGTTAATGTCAATATCATGTTCTCGCTTTTTATAATCTGCAAGTCGATGTTTTGCAACTTGTTTTATTTCGCGCCAGTGTTTTCTGAATGCAGCATCATCAGCATAAGGCACTAATTGCTTGAGTAACGACAAATCTGTCACCCAGCCTGAGCCTATTTTTTCTGTAATCAATTCGGCCAATTCAGGGTTGCAGCCAGCTAACCACCGCCGCGGTGTAACACCATTGGTTTTATTATTAAATTTAGCCGGCCATAAACTATAAAAATCAGCAAACAATCCTTGCTGCAGTAGTTGTGAATGCAATGCTGCAACACCATTTACGGAAAAACTGCCAACGATAGCAAGATAAGCCATACGCACTTGCTTGTCTCCAGACTCATCAATAATCGACATGCGCCGCAATACTGTAATATCTCCAGGCCATTTGGCGGCTACTTCAGACAGAAACCGCGCATTGATCTCATAAATAATATCCATCAATCTCGGTAATAATTTCTGCATCAAATGTACTGGCCATCTTTCCAATGCCTCTGGCAGTAAAGTATGATTTGTATATGCCATAGTCGCGCCAGTAATTTCCCAGGCCTGAGCCCAGGCTAAACCATGTTTATCCATAAGCAAACGCATTAATTCAGCTACCGCAATACTAGGATGCGTGTCGTTTAATTGAAAACAGTTTCTTTCAGCAAACAGCGTAAAATCTTCACCATAAAGACCTACCCAATGCGAAATAACATCTTGAAGACTTGCCGAGGCTAGAAAGTACTGCTGCCTTAACCTAAGTTCTTTACCGTTTTCATTAGCATCATTGGGGTACAACACCATGGTAATATTTTCAGCACCAACTTTATCAGCGACCGCTTCAGCATAATCGCCACTATTAAACTCATTCAAATTAAATTCTTCGGTCGCTTCAGCCTTCCATAGGCGTAAGGTATTAACCGTATTATTTTGAAAACCAGGCACAGGCGTATCATAGGCGACAGCTAATACATCATTAGTTTCTACCCAGAAATAGCGTTTCAGTCCATGCTCATCAGTATAGACCTCAGTTCGCCCTCCAAACTTGATGACATGAGCATATTCCAGCCGTTTAATCTCCCATACATTACGCAACCTTAACCAGTGATCCGGCTTTTCTTCCTGTTCGCCATTGACTATTAGCTGCGTGAACATACCATACTCATAACGCAAACCATAGCCAATAACGGGCAATTGCAAGGTAGCACAACTGTCCATAAAGCAGGCCGCCAACCGACCTAATCCACCATTACCTAGACCAGCATCGACTTCGCTCTCAATCAATTCTTCTAATTCTATGCCCAGATCATACATGGCCTGATTTGCCGTATCATTAACGCCGAGATTCAGCATGGCATTACTCAAGGATCTACCCATCAGATATTCCATCGACAGGTAAAAAGTTCGTCTACATCTTGCCTGCTTATAGGTTCGGTGGGTTTGTTTCCAGCGTTCCATTAAACGATCACGAATAGTTAAGCCAAGTGCTTCATAAGCATAATGCGTGTTTCGACTTTGCTCATCACGCCCCAGCAAATTGACATAGTATTCTTTGAAATTTTCAATAAGATCTTTTTTTTTGAGCCCTTTACTGGGTAATTTAAAAATTGTTTCGTGTGGTTTAATTAAGGTATGTTTCTTATTTTTCATAGTAGTCATGCTGATTATTGGCTCAAACCCTATCACTATACTTTTTTATGATGACGAGATTAAGTCAATTATTTACTCCAATAAAAAATTGCTATGTCGAGCATGATGTCTTAATACCTTATCGCTTTCAGTATTATCCTTAAGCTGTACCCCAGAAAACTTTAAACGACTAGCTTCATTAATCAGATACATCAGCTTGTCTACTGCAACTTGATAGTTCAACCCCTGACTATGTATATTGGAAATACAATTACGTTGTGCATCTATTTTGCCGGACCTGGGTTGATAGGTGAAATAAATTCCCATACTGTCCGGGGAACTAAGCCCGGGCCGCTCGCCAATTAAAAGCACACTCATTCTGGCATTACATATTTCACCAATCGGATCACCGATAGCCACTCGTGCATATTTGACCAGACAAACCGGTGCTATTGTATAGTCTGCTTTGTGTAATTCAGCAATCAGTTTGTGCAATAAAGCAGGCGCATGATTTGCTATAGCTTTTGAGGAAAGGCCATCTGCGACAATAATGATTATGTCCGGTTGGTCGACTTTTACCTGCAGGATTTGCAATCTTTGTATCGACTCTGCATTTAACAAACGCCCAAGATCTGGGCGTTGCAGATACTCAGGATGACTTGCCACTTGTGATTGCAACTGGATCGTAGCATGACAAACTGATAACTGTTCAGCCAAGGTATCAAAATCCAGTGGGATGCTAACTGCATCTCTAGCCAGTGCATGAGCTAATTGAAAATCCAGATTGGCTTTTATAGGCAGACTTGTCCCCGCCTGTCCCAGTGCAATTCGCGCATTCGTAAATTGCTTTAAAACCTGTAGTGGTTCATTGTTAGAAGCACCTGAAAATTTACTAGACATAAGCATAACTCTGAATGTGTTATTGAAGGTAAAGATCACATTTACAATTTCTTCAATGCTGCAGAAAACAAGGCGGGCACTTCCCCACGACGCAACAAGTTATTATTTTCAGCAAAGATCTGGTGCTTTTGTAACCATTGAGAAAATTCGGGAGCAGGCGCTAAATTTAATAGCTGGCGTAAATAAAGTGCATCGTGAAATGAAGTGGATTGGTAGTTAAGCATAATATCATCAGCACCAGGAACACCCATTATAAAAGTACCTCCCGCTATTGCAAACTGAGTCAGTAACATATCCATATCATCCTGATCAGCTTCAGCGTGGTTGGTATAACAAATATCACAACCCATGGGTAAGCCGAGCAATTTTCCGCAAAAATGATCTTCCAGTCCCGCACGGATAATTTGCTTGCCATCATATAAGTACTCTGGACCTATAAAGCCGACAACGGTATTGACCAGTAAGGGTTTAAATTGCCGGGCAACCGCATACGCTCGGGTTTCACAAGTCAGCTGATCCAGACCGTGATGCGCATTGGCAGAAAGTGCGCTGCCCTGCCCTGTTTCAAAATACATACAGTTATTGCCGACTGTGCCACGGTTGAGGCTTAGTGCCGCTTCATGTGCCTCTTCCAGTAATGCCAGGTTTATTCCGAAATTGGCATTCGCTTGCTCGGTACCCGCGATTGATTGAAACACCAGGTCCACAGGCGAGCCCGCTTCAATAGCCTGCAATGTGGTTGTGACATGCGACAACACACAGGACTGGGTAGGAATTTGATAACGTTCTATCACATCATTCAACATTTGAATCAAAACCCGGGTCGACTGAAGATTATCCGAAGCCGGATTAATACCTATAACAGCATCACCACTACCATAAAGTAAACCATCCAGAATAACAGCGGCTATACCTGCTGGATCATCAGTCGGATGATTAGGCTGTAAACGTGTGGAAAGCCTGTTTTGCAAGCCGATGGTATTTCTAAATTGCGTTACTACTCGACATTTTTTTGCAACCAGAATCAAATCCTGTATGCGCATGAGTTTGCAAACCGCAGCCACCATTTCAGGAGTTACACCAAAAGCAATTTGCTGTAGAATTTCAGTTGATGCTGCTTCTGACAATAACCAGTCTCTAAAACTTCCGACTGTCAAATGGCTAACCCAAGCAAAGGCCTGTGCATCATGTTGCTGAAAAATTAATCGACTGACTTCATCTATTTCACAAGGAATTAACGGTTCAAGCAAAAACTGTTTAAGCGGTACATCGGCGAGCACCCATTGCGCAGCCACCCGTTCCAGATTGGACTCTGCTGCAACACCCGCCAGATAATCGCCTGAACGTGCTGGCGTTGCTTTCGCTAATAGTTCACGAAGGTTATTAAATGCATAGACTGTGCCTGCAATTTGCGTTTTGTAAACCATAGGTCTTTAGCTATTATGAATAAAGTATATTAAGTCAGCACAACACTTTACACCTAAGTATCAAGTGATGAAAAATAAAAATTGTGCAACTACTTCATACTCTTTATGCTCATATTGGTACAACTTATCGAACGGGCAATGTCAGCAGAGAGAATTCTATCATCCTTGCTATTCTATTTAAATTTAACTCATTCCAACGCTGCAACGCTAAGTACTCCCGTATGTATTTCCTCTCGGAATGAGGGAACGAGATTTATCAAGATATGCCGTATTAAATGCACAGCCAAAATATCCATGTTTTCTCCTTTCAGCATAAACAATAAAGTATTTTTACCTGGAATTGATCTGAAATTATAATTAACATTTTTTACCTAATTATGAAAAAATACGTTTTGATTGTCTTACATCTACTTCTTCCATGGAATAATAAGTAACAAGAACTGATATGTAGAAATTAAGCGACGCGAAATGTGATACTAAATATCGTGACTTAAATCCACTATAATGCGCTTAAAAAATCTTAATTGACCTGACTAATTTCATGGATACCAAAGTGGAAGATCAAATGACCCAGAATAATTCCAGACAAATCCATGGAGATTTAAAAAACACAGCTTTTGAGATTTTCCTAGCACGTTTTTTGAAAGCTGAATATAAAGAGAAAATACAATAATGCCGGGTATATAATCAGTGTTCGTTTAACATAACCGTAAACTGCTGATTCCAACTAATCCTGGCCTAAGATAAGCTAATATACCGAGAAATTAATTGTGCAATACAAAGACTATTACAAAATAATGGGCATAGACAAAAAAGCCCCGCAGGCCGAAATAAAACGTGCCTATCGTAAATTAGCGCGTAAATATCATCCTGATGTTAGTAAAGAAAAAGATGCTGAAGAGCATTTTAAAGAAGTAGGCGAAGCTTACGAAGTTTTGAAAGATCCTGAAAAACGGGCAGCTTATGATCAGTTGGGAGCCAACTGGAAAGCTGGGCAGTCCGGTTTTCAACCACCACCCGACTGGGATGCGGGATTCGAGTTTCATGGTGGCACCACTACCGGTGACCATGTAAATGCAGCGGATTTCAGTGAATTTTTTAGCAGCCTTTTTGGCCAGCGTGCAGGCGGATTTCAGGGAAGTCATCAAGCGCAGCATACGCGTGGTGCGGATAGTCATGCAAAAGTTTTTATTGATCTTGAGGATGCCTACCATGGCGCATCTCGTAGTCTAACATTACGGACAACTGTATTAGGTGCAGATGGTCGCCCTGAAGTCAAGAACCGGACCCTGAACATTAAAATTCCTAAAGGCATTAAGGAAGGCCAGAATATCCGTCTGCAAGGACAAGGTAGTCCAGACATATCAGGTGGTAAAGCAGGTGATTTGTATTTAGAAATTGAATTCAATCCCCATTCCATCTACAAAGTCAAAGGACAGGATGTCTCTTTAGAATTACCCATTACACCATGGGAAGCAATGTTAGGCGCTAATATACAAATACCGACCCCAGCTGGTAAGGTCGATCTTAAAATCCCCCCTGCTAGCTCTAGTGGTAAACGTATGCGCCTGAAAGGACGTGGCATACCCGCCAAAGTAGCCGGTGATTTTTATATCACTCTGGAAATTGTGCTTCCTGATAAACTCAGTGAGCAGGAGAAATCTTTATACCAGGCCTTGCAACGAGAAGCCGGCAATTTTAATCCGCGAGCAAAACTGGGAGTATAAGCATGAAAAATGAAATCATAAGCTTGTTATCTGGCGTGATTGTCGAAAATGATTTTAGCGTATCTTTTGCTACATTGTGCCAATGTTGCTCCGTATCTGAAGAGCAGATTATCAGCATGATAGAGTATGGCATTATCGAGCCGCTAGAACCTCATATGAATGTCACCTACTGGCAATTTTCCGGAGACTGTATTATACGCATAAAGACGGCCGTCAGGCTGCAACAGGATTTGGGAATTAATTTAGCGGGCACGGCACTGGCACTTGAATTACTCGATGAAATAAAAAGCTTGCGTCAACAGGTCCACTCGCTGCAACGCAATTGAAACTTGGTATACGATTTACTCGACCTGAGCTGCTAAGTATAGTTATGAACTATATTTTTCGTCAATTTTCTTAATATAAATATTGGCCGATTGAGCGAGCAATTAACACATCCCTTAGGAAATCCAAACCATGGCAAAGAAGACACAGCACAAACAACATTCTCATACCCATGATCACAGTGGACACGCACATCATCACGGTGATCCGAATAATCATAGCCGGGCCTTTGTCGTAGCAATCACTCTCAATATAGTTTTTGTTGCCGTCGAGTTCAGCTATGGCTTTATTGCCAATTCAACTGCACTTATGGCTGATGCAGGACATAACCTGTCAGATGTTTTAGGCCTAGTGCTCGCATGGGGTGCTGCAATCCTTTCTCGCAAAGCACCCAGTCAGCGCTATACCTACGGCCTGCGCGGCACATCTATTTTAGCTGCGCTGGCAAATGCCATGATTCTGCTGCTGGCCTGTGGTGCCATTTCATGGGAAGCTATACTCCGTTTTCACCAACCACCCGAGGTCGCAGGATTCACAGTTACTTTAGTGGCTGCTGTCGGAATTATCGTCAATGGATTATCAGCCTGGCTATTTGTAAAAGGCAGCAAAGCCGACCTGAATATACGTGGTGCTTATCTCCATATGATGGCAGATACAGCAGTCTCATTGGGTGTGGTGGTTGCTGGCCTGGCTATGGTTTATACCGGATGGTACTGGCTAGACCCTGTTGTGAGTTTACTCATTGTGTTTGTCATCACCATTAGCACCTGGGGCCTGTTACGTGATTCTTTACGTTTGGCATTAGGCGCAGTACCGGCAGATATAAACGTACCTGAAGTGGAAAAATACCTGCGTCAATGCCCTGGAGTCGTTGATGTACACGATTTACATATCTGGGGTATGAGTACCAGCGAAGGTGCTTTAAGCGCTCATCTGGTCATCCCGGAAGGTTATCCGGGCGATAAGTTTATGGACAATATTATATATGTGTTGCAAACGCGTTTTTCTATACAGCACAGTACATTGCAAATGGAACAAGGAACAACTGATCATATCTGCACGCTACACCCCGATGCCCCTGATACGCATAAGCATTAATTTGTATAATTTTTCTGCTAGTCAGCCTTCATTTCACCTTGCTATCCTTGATTCTATGACGATTATGCGAACACTATATTTCAATTTGAAATGTTTAAATACCGATTTACTCTTTAAGTGATTATTTACAGCAATGTCGTCTTGATTGCCCGCACGAATTTTGGAATATTTAAGCTATGAATATTATTTTTCTGGGAATTATCCTGCTTGCTTTTTTCACCAGCGCTTACCACCAATTAACCTGGGTTCCTTCAGGGGCTGATGATATCGCGCCGATGCAGGCTTTGACGACTGCGTTAATTGAAGCCAGTAAAAGTTCAGTAGAATTAGCAATAGGCCTGGTTGGAGTAATGGCTTTTTTTCTCGGTTTAATGAAAGTTGCCGAAGCCGGTGGTTTACTGCACATTATTGCCCGCTTATTACGCCCATTAATGGTACGCTTATTCCCGGATGTGCCCGAAGATCACCCCGCTATGGGGGCCATGATTATGAATATGTCTGCCAATGCATTAGGACTGGGTAATGCTGCAACACCGTTTGGTATCCGTGCCATGCAGGAATTAGATAAACTAAACCCGGTCAAAGGGACAGCCAGCAATGCCATGGTTTTATTTTTGGCAATAAATACCTCAAGCGTCACTTTACTGCCTACCGGTATTATCGCATTACGCGCCTCAGCAGGCTCTGCTGACCCCGCCGGTATTATTCCCACTACGTTATTTGCTACTTTGTGCTCTACCACAGCAGCGATATTAGCAGCAAAATTTTATCAACGCTTCTTTGTTATCGATGCTCAAAAAGCCTCTTCAGATATTGACTCCAGCGTTGGGCCAGGCCATATAGATTATGAAGTAACAGATGAATTACCGGACGCGAATTCAGCTGCTTATCCAGCCTGGATATCATACTTATCATTACTCTGTATTGTTGCATTTGTGCCGTTGGCCATCGTATACGGGCGCAGTATCGGGCCCTGGATTATTCCTGTTTTTGTTGTGTCTTTACTGAGCTTTGGGGCTTATCAGGGCGTCCGGGTTTACGAAGTCTTTGTCGAAGGAGCAAAAGATGGTTTTAATGTTGCAATTAAAATCATCCCCTATTTAATCGCCATTTTAGTCGCCATTGCCATGTTTCGGGAAAGCGGTGCTATGCATGTGATGATCAGTGCCGTGGGTAGTGTAACAATTCTTGTTGGTTTTCCTGCAGAAGCCTTGCCAATGGCATTATTGCGCCCTTTATCAGGTTCCGGCGCTTATGGAGTGGTCGCGGCAACTCTACAAGACCCTGCTATTGGACCCGATAGTTATGTAGGTTATCTAGTCAGTACTTTACAAGGTTCGACTGAAACTACCTTTTATGTTCTCGCAGTTTATTTTGGTGCAGTACAGGTACGGCAAGTTCGTCATGCATTAGCCGCAGGTTTAACGGCTGATCTGGTGGGTATCATTGCAGCCACAGCTGCTTGCTATTATTTATATGCCTAGCTCCCACGTTAGCTTCATCTTACGGTATAGGGTGCAAAGCTCCATGACAGCAAGAATTTCCGTATCGGTGTTTGCAGCTCACCTGCTTTTAAATCACTGAACTAACCATGCCAGATATAAACCGTGATTTGATTGGATATGCTAATAACCCGCCTCACCCGCAGTGGCCGAATGCTGCGCGCTTAGCAATTAATTTCGTAATTAATATCGAGGAAGGCGCGGAACGCAACGCATTAGAGGGTGATGCGGGTTCGGAAAATTATCTAACTGAACTGGCTATGCGGGAGTCTATACCCGGGCAACGTGATTTATTTAGCGAATCTATTTTTGAATATGGTTCGCGTTGTGGCGTGTGGCGCTTACTTGATCTATTTGAACAACGGCAAATTAAAATCACCACCTGGGCATGTGGCATGGCTTTAGAAAAAAATCCCCAGCTTGCCCTGCATCTAGCTCAACAGGGACATGAAATTGCCGGACATGGTTATCGCTGGATTGATTATCGTCAATTTAATCCTGAGCTGGAACGTGAGCATATCAAAAGAACTCTGGCTATAATTAAACATTACACAGGGGATCTACCTTGGGGATGGTATACTGGACGTAAAAGCCTGCAAACCAGGCAATTATTGCAGGCAGCCGGCTTACGTTATGATTCGGAAAGTTATAACGACGACCTGCCCTACTGGCAAATAGTCAATGATCAGCCGTATTTAATTATTCCCTATAGCTTTGATGTCAATGATGCAAAGTACTATTTAACACCCGGCTGGATGTCCGGTGAAGATTTCCTGAATTATTTAATTAACTCAGTACGTTGCTTACATCGTGAAGGTGAAAAATCACCAAAAATGATGTCTGTTGCTCTTCATGCTAGAATCAGTGGACATCCAGGTCGGGCAGAAGTGCTCCACAAGTTTTTAGATTATCTGGCAGACTTTCCGGATATATGGATATGCACCCGGCAACAAATTGCCCAGCACTGGTATCAGCAACATCCTTATCGAACAAAAGAGATTAATACATGAAACACACCTATCATATACGGCGTATGCAGGCTGATGAATTACATATCGCAATAGACTGGGCATCAGAGGAAGGATGGAATCCTGGCCTGCACGATGCAGAAACATTTTACCAGGCAGATCCAGATGGATTTTTTGTCGGTGAGCTGGATGACCAGATAATCGCTGTTGGCAGCGCTGTGTGCTATGACCAGGACTTTGCTTTTTGCGGCCTATATATCGTCCATCCTGATTTTCGTGGTCAGGGCTATGGTTTGCAATTAACGCAGCAACGTTTACGCTATGTTGATACGCGTAATGCGGGAATAGATGGCGTTGTGGAAAATATTAGTATTTATGAACGTATTGGTTATCGACTGGCTTATCATAATATGCGTTATCAAGGTTTAGCACGCCAGAGCAAACTAGATCAAAATGCCATAGTTGCATTATCAGACATTAATTTTGCTCATCTAGCGGCCTATGATCGTCAATGTTTTCCCGCGCCACGTGATGCATTTTTACAGGCATGGATTAACCAGCCGGATTCACGCGCAATAGCTTATGTCAAACAAGGTAAGTTAATGGGTTACGCAGTACGCCGTAAATGCATAGAAGGCCATAAAATCGGGCCCTTATTTGCCGATAGTTTTGTTATTGCCAGGCACTTATTGACTGACTTGCAACAAGATATTGTTGGTGAGGCCATATTTCTGGATATCACGGAAATTAATCCCGCGGCTAAACGTCTGGTTGAGCAACTTAAAATGCAGGAAGTGTTCAGTACAGGCCGCATGTATTTGAAAAGCCAGCCCAGGCTTGCTGATGAGAAAATATTTGGCATCACGACTTTCGAGTTGGGATAATCTATTTATTCCACCCACTGCTGATAAATGCGCTTAAATTAAACTGCCTTTCACCGCCATCATGATCAGTGTATTAAGACTGTCTGCCTGCATTTTATCCATAATATGCGCGCGATGCGCATCAACCGTCCGATGACTAATATCCAGTTTTTTAGCGACGTCTTTAGTTGAATGATTATGCACAATGAGCATAAAAACCTCCTGTTCACGCTCCGATAAATTTGCATAATGTTTGAGTATCTGTTTTTTTTCTTGTTTTTCAGACCAGTTAAGCAGCAATTTATCAATTACTTCATTTATGCGTTCCAATAAAAGCTCATTATCAAACGGCTTTTCTAAAAAATCCACAGCGCCAGCTCTAAACGCTTGCGAAGAAACCGGAATATCCGCATGACCGCTGATAAAGATAATAGGCATTGCAGCGCATCTTTCCGCAAGCACATGCTGGAGTTCGAGCCCGTCCATATAAGGCATTCGCACATCAAGAATCAGGCATGACGGCTGATCAGGATCAAATTTTTCTAAAAATGTCACTGCTGAATCATAGGTTTTAACTTTACTAAATCCCGCTGACTCCAGTAACAGAGTTAATGAGTCACGAATAACAAACTCATCATCCACGATAAAAATGTTAATGTCCTGTTTATCAATGTCCATTTTTATCCTCTAAAATAGGCAACGTAAAATAAAAAGTGGAACCTTTGCCTTTACTACTTCTGAATCGCAACATGCCGCCGTGCGCCCTTATCAAAGATTGACTGATTGATAGCCCCATACCCATGCCTGATGTTTTAGTGGTAAAAAAAGGCGTAAACAGAAGTGCCTGCTCTTCATTGTCCATACCTGCACCGTTATCCTTTATTCTAACCTCAATTTCACTGCTTACTAATAAATACGTTTGTATACTGATCCGACGTTTTGTCTTTCTTGGTAGTAGAGCTAATGCATCAATACTGTTTTTTATCAGGTTCAATATAACCTGCTCTATTTGTACTTCGTCAACTGATAAACAAGGCAGGGAGTCAGCAAGATCAAGTGTGCTTTGTATGGAAGAGTGTCGAAAGTCATCTGCTAATAAACTCATGGCATCGTGAATCAAATGATTGATGTCAATAGTTGATCGATGGACAGTATTTGTAGAAATAAACTCTCGCATACGGGCAAGAACCTGTCCGGCTCTAAGTGCTTGTGTTTCAGTTTTCTGTAGCGTCTCTTGCAGCTTTATCAGGTCAAGCTTATCGCTTTTTAACATGCGCAAACAGACCTGGCTATAAGTCGCTATTGCAGTCAATGGCTGGTTCACTTCATGAGCAATACCCGAAGCCATTTCCCCCATTAGTCCCATTCGAGTGACATGAGCAAGTTCATTTAAATGCTGTTTATCCAGCAAGTCTTTGCGCTTCCTCTCACTGACATCTCTGATAATGCCAGTAAAATAAGTTTTCTGAGCTATTTGATATTCAGAAATAGACAGATCTATGGGAAATATCGAGCCATCCTTGCGCCGCGCTTCAAGTTGCCGGATCGAACCAATAATCTTGGCTTGACGACTGACTAAATAATTTTGTATATAATTATTATGCTGTTCTTTATAGGGTGAGGGCATCAGTTTGCCCACATTATGACCAATAAGCTCACTAGCTTGATAGCCAAAAATGTTTGTCACAGCATTATTGATGGATATTATAATGCCTCGTTCATTAATCGTGATTATACTCTCCACCGCCGCATTAAACACAGATTTTAGCCTGGCTTTGCCCTCTATCAGTTTGTTTTTAGAGTCCTTCATTTGAGCAATATTTGCTAGCAATTTTTGATTCTTCATTTGAAGCTCAGTATGTTGATCACTGACTTTTTGATTTAACTTTTTATTAAGCTCATTGATTTGCTTTTCTATGTGTTTTTGCTCGCTAATGTCTAGTAGCGTGATGAAACATATTTTTTCTGCTGTATCACTCATCTCATGGTAATAACCCTGGCACAGCACAGGAATGGAGTACCCATTTGCTTGCATGACACTAATCTCAAAAGACTTGTTAGCTACCGACTTTAGCAACTGCTGGAAAAATAAATAAAAGCGGCCCTGATCTTCACTATTTAAATATTTAGCGAATTTTGCGCCTAGTAAATCGGTTTTGGAATACTCTAACAGTACACAAGCCTTCTGGTTGGCGTTGCTAATATTGCTGTCCCTGTCCAGTGTAAGAAAACCTATAGGCGCATATTCAAACAGTGTTTGGTAGCGGTCTCGAGAGGCGCGCAGTTGTATTTGAGTCTCACGCAGTTCCTCATTCTGCATTTCCAGTGCCACTTGATAAACCTGGAACTCGTGCGCCAGTTTTTGTATCTCTTCCGGAGTCAATTTAGCGATATCAGTGCGCGTTTTCCCCAGGTGTATTTCCTTTTTTTGGCGCAGCTGCTGATGTACATTATCATTAGTATTCTTAATACTCATAGGTTAAATATCCCTTAGAATTTTAGTCATTGCAGCGACTTATATGGGTTACATCCTCAATCGCCAACAGAATATGCACCGATTTTACAATAGCTGGTTTTAAAATACGGCTATTTAATATCAGCGGCTTCAAGCCAATACCAGGAAATTCAAGGCTAATATGCAATTCTTCAAACTTACTCTTATCCTGTAAAATTGTTTTTAGTTGCTGTTGAATTTCAGCTGTATTCCTTGCGCCATCACATATACTGAGTAAGGATTGACTTTCAGTTTCTTGTTTATTCAGTTTAAACAGCTTAAAAAACGCCGGATTAGCCAGTAAAATATGTAAATTCTCATCCAGTACTAATAAAGGATGACGTACCGTTTCTACAATAGCTCGAGTAAGGCCCGCATCGGCCGCGGACTGCTCGGCAAATTTCAGTTTATTGATATTAATAAATCAGATAGCTAAACCATCAATCAAATTTTCTGCTGTACGATAGGGCAAAATACGCAATAAATACCAGTCACCGTTGACTGCCTGCACTTCCTTGTCTTTAAAAACCAGGGTTTCCAATACATTTTTGGCATCGTCAATTAAATGTGGATATGATAAATTTGATGCCTGATCGGGAAGCGGCCGGCCGATATCAGTATCAATTAAACTGATAATATTTTGTGCCTGTTTGGTAAAACGTTTGATTCTTAAATCATTATCCAGAAATATACTGGCAATATCGGTGCTATTGAGCAGGTTTTGCATGTCATCACTGGATTGCGCATATTCTTCCACTTTATTATGCAACTCATCATTAACGGTAATCAATTCTTCATTCAGTGATTACATTTCCTTTTTTGAGGTTTCCAGCTCTTCGTTAGAACTTTGCAATTTTTCATTGGTTGACTGCAACTCTTCGTTAGTTGAGCAAAGTTCCTCATTAAAAGTCTCTAACTCTTCAATGGTTGCGCGTAGCGATTCTTTGGTAAATAGCAGCTCTTGTTCTAACTCTTCTCTTCCATCGCTGTTATGGACATGTACATGCTGCTTAGGTTTTATGTCTGTGTCTCTGTTTGGGCTTAAGCTTGGGTGAAAACTGAGTAAAAAAAGCCCCATTAAGGCTTCCGGTTAGTCAATTTTTATCAGCTTGACATCAATTAGCTCAAAGTCGCCGTTAGTCCTTACTCTGACTTTCTCGCTGATAATTTCGGTATTATCCTGCTTTACCGCTTTACGCAAGCCAGCGACTAAAGGCATACGCAAACCTTCCCTGGCCATTTCAATGACATTCCAATTCGGCTGTCCACCGGATGCAGGCTCAAGGCTAACCGCGTCCTCGATGACGACAGGATCCATCGCTAACAAAAAAGGGCTTTGCGTATAGTGTAATAACTGATTGCCCATTTTTTCTGGCGACAATATGAAATCCACATCCCCCATGGTGATAGCACTACTCGGCATACCATAAAATTTAGCCAGTTTAGGCTCCTGCATCATACTCATGCCCGATTCGCCCTTAATGGATGTAAGACTTAAAGTCCCATCGGTGCCTGTGCCGGATAAAATTTAGCTGTCTGTGTTATCTAGCCAGCTTATTGATCAAACTACTTAGTTTTACTGTTAGGTAAGTTAACTTGTCCCTGTTCGACTATTCAAGCCATGAATCCAATATAGGTAGTTATACGGATAGTATTGTAAATATTTTTCATTTACACTGAATTCGCCTTAAGATTTGAGGATATAAAAATGCCTTCTAACAAAAAAGAAAACAACCTAAAAGCGGAACATAACATAGCTCCTGAATATATATCTGACGAAGATTATTATGACATGATTGCTAAATGCGCCTATTACAAAGCTGAACAACGAGATTTTGTCGGTGGTAATGAAATAGAAGACTGGTATGCCGCAGAGCAGGAAGTTAATAAGCAAAACTTTTATCGGTTTCTAACTTAATAGCCAATATTCAGATCTGTAGGACGTGGCTTTAGTCCGCCAATATTCAAAAGTAATGTTAAAGGCCGGCTAAAGCCACGCCTTACCGCACTTGAAGTTTTTTTTCAAAGCTGAGTGAAACCCTGAGGTCAATTATACCGAAGTGTTTTGTGCAGGTTCCTTAATTACTATCTATATAAATAGAATTTACCGGCAATCCATAAGGTGCAAATATTATGAAACGGAATAAATCACTTACCTTAACAAGTCATGCACATATTGAGGCACAAAAAAGACGTATTGCTTATCATGAAGCAGGGCATGCTGCTGCTATTCTGGTTAATAATGAACTTAAACAGCTCCCGCCGATATTTTTTCGCATTAATATTCATGATTCCACTCAAAACTCGACAGCTGATACAAACGCGATTTTACTGAAAGGTCATAATTACAGTGCCGAGATTGAAGGTGGCCGCTTGATTAAACACGTACCTGAATCCTTGGAGTGTTTTATAGACAACATAGACCAAAACAAAAGCAACAATACTGTCTCGTTTTTAACTGTATTTATCGCAGATATCGTTAATTTACTGATCGGCCCACTGGCAGAAGCAAAACATGTCGCTATCAGTGATGGAGAGGTTTTCAATAAAAACCTGATCACTGTAAGTGCCTTACATAATTATGGGGGCTCTTCGGATCTGACTTTAATTAATGAATATTTAGAATGCTTTTCCAGCAGCAAAAATGAGCAAGATAACTTATTAGCCGAGCTGCTTGATCAAGCATTTGATTTTGTAAATAATTATTCTAACTGGAAAAAAATAAGGCTGCTGGCACGACATATTCTCGATGAGGATATTAAAACCATTGACTATAACGAAATCAATGCGTTATTAAGCCAGTCCAAGCTGAATGAATCATCCTTGAATAAATTCCTAGTAAGATAAATAGGCTAACCTCTTACGTTAGAACAACATTGCAACTTTTTTGGAGTGTAGCTATGACCGCTAAAAGAAAAATTGATTCATCCGTACAAAGAAAATTTTATCATCACTATTCTGATGAATTTTACGAAAAAAACCACCTAAAGACTTTCATTTTAAAATTAAAAAACAAAATTTAGCAAAGCAGTACAGCATTTCTGACTGGCTTGATGATGAACAGGAGTTAACCCTGACCTAAAACTCAGTTATTAAACACACAACCTATCCAACTCATATTTCATAGTGTACGACTATGAGGATTGGGTTTACCTAAGACTGGAGAATGTTATGAGTGATAAAAAAGAAATATCGAAAAAAAGTACCGATGTAACCCCGCATTCATCTATAGGTGGATTATTTTCATTTAATGAATTTGATGATTTTTTTGACACCTTTCTAACCCGTAGATGGCCACGTGTACTGGATTGGAATGCACCGATGGAAGCCTTTGAAAAAAGCTTTCCCAAAGTAGACATTATTGATCATGATAAAGAAATAGAAGTTCAAGCTGCTTTGCCTGGAGTTAAGAAGGAAGACCTGGATATTTCGATTCATAATCAGCTGCTGACGATTAAAGCGAGTCACAAAACTGAAACTGAGGAAAAAAAGGATGAAGGTAAGTATTTTCGTCGTGAAATAAGCCGTGGAGAATTTCAGCGCACCGTGGCATTACCGGATAGCGTTGATAATGAAAATGTTTCAGCAAGCTTCAACGACGGGATATTAACAGTAACCATACCCAAATGCGAAAAGAGCAAGTGCAAAAATATTGAGGTCAAATAAATAGGTTATGTCACCGTTAAATGTGAAATTATTTTATCGCCTTTTTTTCTATAACTCTATAACTTAGTAACGCAATGAGATCTCTCTCAAACCGGGGCAAACTAGATAATTAATAGGTTTGGTGATCTTTTCAACACTTAACGGTGGCATTGCTAAATAATAAGCAAAAGCAGAAATTAATGAAGACTGAAGAATTAATGAATACTACAAACATTAATATATCTCAAAGTTTAGATATCTATATTGCGGATGCTATTATTGAGGCTGATAATGATTGTAGAGTGGATGGTGAGGCACTTGTAGATCCTATACCAGAGATACAAGAGAAAAAAGATCATGACTTCGATGCAACTAAATTTTATCTTCATGAATTGAGTCGTTCGACTTTGTTAACGGCTGAGCAAGAAAAATTCTACGGGACAAAAGTTCTGCAGGGCGATCAGCAAGCACGTAAGATTATGATTGAAAGTAACTTACGTCTAGTGGTGAAAATATCGCGCAGATACCTAAACCGAGGCTTACCTTTGCTGGATTTGATTGAAGAAGGAAATCTGGGGTTAATTCACGCAGTTGAAAAATTTGATCCTGAACTCGGTTTTCGTTTCTCTACATATGCTATCTGGTGGATACGACAAGCTATTGAGCGTGCGGTGATGAACCAGGCACGTACCATTAGGCTGCCCATTAATGTGCTTAAGAAAATGAATGTATTTTTAAAGGCTCGGCGCCATTTATTACAGAAATTGGAGACAGAGCCAAGTGCTGAAGATATTGCGGCCTACTTGGACAAGCCGGTTAAGCTCGTGCAGAAAATGCTTAAATTAAATGAACGCGTCACTTCAATCGATGCGCCTAGTTCTTTTGATTCAGAAAGAATGCTGGTTGATTCTATTGCAGATGATGAGGCCGTTACTTTACTGGATCAGATTCATAATGAGGAAATTAAAGATAATATTAATATCTGGTTATCAAAGTTACCAAAAAAGCAAGCTGAAGTCATTTGTCGTCGTTATGGCTTGTGTGGCTATGAACATGCTACGCTTGACGTCGTTGCCTGTGAATTAGGTGTCACACGTGAGCGGGTGCGTCAAATACAACTGGATGCTTTAAAAAAACTAAAAAAAATTATTAAAGTGAATGGTTACTCGCTGGAATCTATTTTGCAGTAAATTATTGGGTTTATATATCTAAATTGTTAATTGAATTTACTAAAAAATCTTGGAGTATAATATGAGTAAAAAAAAAGAAGTATCGAAAAAAGTACCGATGTAACCCCGCATTCATCTACAGGGGGATTATTTTCATTTGATGAATTTGATGAATTTGATGATTTTTTGATACTTTTCTAACCCGTAGCTATCCCCGTTTATTGAACTGGAATGCATCTATGGAAGGCTTTGAAAAAAGCGTGCCAAAAGTAGACGTTATTGATCACGACAAGGAAATAGAGGTTCAAGCTGCATTGCCCGGGGTTAAGAAAGAAGACCTGGAAATTTCGATTGATATTCAGTTGCTGACGATTAAAGCGAGTCACAAAACTGAAAAAGAGGAAAAAAAGGATGAAGGTAAATATTTTCGTCGGGAAATAAGCCGTGGAGAATTTCAGCGCGCCGTGGCATTACCGGACGGTGTTGATAATGAAAATGTTTCAGCAAGCTTCAACGACGGAATATTAACGGTACCCATACCCAAAAAGCGAAAAGAGCAAGTGCAAGAATATTGAGGTCAAATAAATAGGCTATGTCACCGTTAAGTATTGAAAATCACCAAGAGCAGAATGTAACAATTGCTCAGGGGTTAGATTGTGGTTCCGATCCATAATTCTGCACCAAGCCAAATAATTAGGTAAATACTTGGTGGCTACACCATGAAAGCGGTCTAGCCATGATTTAAAACGGTGGTGGTATGCATTGACATTTTGTATATGATAGGCCCCTTTAGTCACCCGCTGCCCTTGACTCATGTTAACGATTTCATGAGATACTTTTTCAGCTTTACAAAATGCACCATAAGTTGGATTGCCATCACTCACAAGGAGGGCATCCTGGTCTAGTATTGGCTTTAAATGCGTATCAAGAACAATTTTGCTTATTGGGCCATTACCTGTCACAAAATCTACGGTTTGTTTTGAGCGATCACGAGCAATTAAAATGCAAATTTGCTCATCAGAAATCCCTCGCTTAGTCGCACAGCCCCCTCGTTTCCTTGGTTGACGATTGAGATGGCGTTCTCCTTTATGTGACTCAAGTAAGTAGGTTTCATCAGCTTCTGTAATGCCATGAAGAGCACTGGGACGATCCTGCTGAATCCAGCTTAAAAAACGGTGCCGCCATCGAAAGGTTGTATTTCGATGCACATTAATTTCTTTAGCTGCCTGCCGGACAGTCAATGATTCTGCGATAGCTCCTAAGTAATCAAGCCACTTTGACTTGAGGCGTAGATGAGCAAGAGGCGTTCCTGTCAAAGCATTAAATGTCTTTTTGCAGGCTTTACAGCGGTAGCGCTGAAGGCCATCTTTTATTCCATGCCTGTGGCTTTCGGTATGGGAGCAATGAGGGCATTTACCTTTGCTATCAAATATTGTTTCAATTAAATCAAAAACCTTAGGTTCGTCCTCTAGTTGATCCAGTGCTTTCGTTAGAACAGTGCGTTGATGGTGGTCAAGTTGATTTATTTCGGAAATGAACTCTAAAAACTCTGGGGCTTTCATAACTATCTCCTTAATTTACATGGGCTTTATTTACTTATACGCTCTTGTTATATGAAATTCCATACTTTACGGTGACATAGCCAATAAATAAGCCTGAAAAAAACATACAAGGCTAATTGATGGATTATTAGCTTAAAAAATTGCCCTCCTGGCCATCACAACGTATCTGCGTCAGTTACCGTGAGGGCTTTTTTTCAAAAATCCAATTATTAGATTATAGATAATTCCTGAAGTATTTAAAGCCGACTCAAAAGCTTACGGAATACTGTACTCAATTTCGAGAACCAAAAATTCTTTACAGGTTTCTATTCACGCTTTTATACAGAATAGAAAAGAATAGCATGTTTACATAGTATGTGTAGACCGTTCAGAGTCCAATGAACCAGCGAGATAAGTTTCAATTTTATTTCGCGCCATCCCTCCGTCCTGATCACTAAACTGCACTCCAATTCCGGCTGTTCGATAACCTTGTGCTCCTGCCGGAGTCAGCCAGATTACCTTGCCTGCTATTGGTAAACGCTCTGTCTCCTCCATTAAATTAAGCAACATAAAGACTTCCTGCCCCATTTTATAAGCACGATTTGTTGGAATAAATAAGCCTCCATTTTCAACAAACGACATATATGCGGTATAAAGTGCATGTTTTTCTTTAATAGCCAGGGATAAGATCCCTTGCCGTGCGGATGATTCAGCCATCTTAGTTATTTACTGTTACTTGAGACCAGGTAATAAGCAGCTCTTCAAATAAAAGCTGCTTATTAAGTTGCTTATTTATTCTATCAGTATCTTTTAATAGTAAGCTATAAAAATCAAATAATTTATTTAAGTCTAGTCGCTTTGCCAAAGTACGCAAGTGTTTTTCTACATCATCATTAAGTAACAGACTTTTGTCTACTTGAAAATGGCATTTGATTACATCTTCTGTCCAGCTTACAAGCCATTGCAATAACTGAGTGGCGGGGAGTTTTTGCCATTTTTCTGCTAACTGGACCGGGCAGGCCTTAGCTAACAAGATTTTTTGCCATTCTTCAAAACAGCTGTTACGTTGCTCAAGCATATTACCCTGCGCATACGCCAGAGCCTTAATTGGTGCACCTTGTGCTAAACGCAACAACAGCTTTTGCTGTTCGTTGATACCTTGCTCTTGCAGCCAAACTGCAGCACTGTCAAAATCAGGAGCCTGTAATAACAATTTTTGACAGCGGCTTAGAATAGTTGCTGGCAAGGCCTGTCTGTGCTCGGTTAGTAAAAGAAAGACTGTGCGTTCCGGCGGCTCTTCCAGACATTTAAGAAAAGCATTAGCAGAGTTGATATTCATGAGTTCTGCGGGGGTAATAATGACTACACGATAACTACTATACTGAGGCTTAAGTACCATCTCCCCCATCAACTGCCTGATTAAATCCACACCAATCGCTTTACCGGGTTCTTCAGGCTGCAATAACGTAAAATCAGGATGAGTTTTTGCAATAAACAATTTACAGCTTGCACAACGCCCGCAAAAAATCTTTTCCTGTTTATCTGAACAGATTAAATATTGCGCAAACTGCAAAGCCAACCGGTGCTTTCCCAAGCCACTAACGCCATTAATCAACAGTGCCTGAGGAATGCGCTGCTGTTCAACATAGGCAGCTAAATGCTGCCAATAAGACTGGTGCCAGGAATAAGTGATATCAGTCATGAATAAACGGACTTAAGATATTACTAATTTGACTTTGCACATTTTCTAGGCTTTGCGTGGCATCAATTATTTTTACCCGTTCCGGTTGCTGCTCGGCAATAGTTAAATAGGTCTGCCTCACTTTTTCAAAAAAAACCATTTTTTCTGATTCAAAGCGATCCAATTTGCCGCGGTGCGTTGCTCTCTGCATCCCCAGCTGAACAGGTGCATCCAGCAATAGGGTTAAATCAGGACGTAAATCACCCTGGACAAAGTTTTCTAACCATTGAATAACTGATAAAGCCATATTTCTGCCTCCCCCTTGATACGCATAAGTGGCATCTGTAAAACGATCGCATACCACCCAGACGCCCTGTTCTAAAGCGGGTTTGATTACATGCCTGATATGCTGTGCGCGTGCGGCAAACATCATCAGTAATTCTGTTTGTTCAGCAATTGATTCCTGACCTTTATCCAGTAATAGTTGTCTAATATTTTCGGCTAACTTTGTGCCGCCAGGCTCTCGAGTCTGCAAGACAGAAATATTCTTATCCTTAAGCAAGGATTGGATATAGATCATATTGCTTGTTTTGCCAACCCCCTCACCGCCTTCCAGGGTAATAAATCGTCCCGCCATTAGTGTTGCTTTCTCTGAAATGTATTCACTGCCCTGTTATGTTCTAATAATGTTGCTGAAAACACATGACTTCCATCTCCATTAGCCACAAAATAAAGGCTTTTGCCTTCAGCGGGATGCAATACAGCATTAATTGCCTCCATACCTGGCATGGCTATCGGTGTTGGCGGCAGACCTTTGATTCTGTAGGTATTATAAGGAGTAAAAGTCTGCAGGTCTTTTTTGCTAATATTACCTTGATAACTTTCTCCCATGCCATAAATCACGGTGGGATCAGTCTGCAAACGCATCCCTTTGTTTAGCCTGCGGATAAAAACGCCTGCAATAGCGGGACGCTCAGAAGGCACTGCGGTTTCTTTTTCCACTATAGATGCCAGTATCAAAGCTTCATAAACATTTTTTAGAGGCAGGCCTGCACTTTTATTTGACCATTGTTCGCTTAATACCTGCTGCATTTTTTGATAGGCTTGCTGCAAAATAACTAAATCCGTCGTGTGTTTTGTAAAAATATAGGTGTCGGGAAAAAATAACCCTTCGGGCTGCGTATAATCACTGCCTATTTTTTTCAGGATGTCAGCATCACTTATCCCGGTTAATGTCAGCATAAGGTTTTTATCTGCTACCAGAGCCTGGCGTATTTGTTTAAAAGTCCAGCCCTCTGGAATAGTAATGCTATGCTGCAGTGTTTTTCCGCTACTGAGTAAAATCAGAAATTCATAAGGTGTCATGCCCACATCTAGTAGATATTCACCTGCTTTTAGCTGATTAATTAAGCCTTGCTGACGCGCCAGCACCTTAAACCAGAGTTTATCAATTTCAGGCCGCTGAAAACCTATCTGGCTATCAAGCAGCTGAATGATACTACGAAATGAGCTGCCCTTCTCTATATCTATGATTACAGGCTCTTGCGATACGATGGGCTGAGCAATAAAGATCTGATAATCCTGCCATGCCCATGCTAAAGCAACACTTAAACATAGCAATAAGATTGCGAGACTACGTAATATCATTAGGTATATCTCTCGCTTTATATTCAGCCAGGTAAAGCATTAATTTTTGCGTCCATAAACCAACTGGATAGGATTTATTTGCCAATGATTTAATCGGCCAGATTCCGATGATTGAATTACTAACAAATAATTCATCAGCCTGCAGTACAAAATCTCTTGTAAACAAAATTTCACACACGGGTAGCTGGTTCTGTCTGGCTATATTTAAAATAAGCTGGCGCATAACCCCTTTTATTCCTGATACGGTAATTTCCGGCGTATAGACTATTTGCTCCTTAATGACAAATAAATTGCTCATCGTCCCTTCTATAACATGCTCATTTAGATTAAGCATCAGTCCTTCCTGGAATTCATCCTGCCATTCTGAACGAGCTAATACTTGTTCCAGCCGGTTATTATGTTTTATCCCTGCAAGTAATGGATTAAGTCCTAAACGGGTACTACAAAAACATGTCTGTATGCCTTGAGTTTTAAAGCTTTCCGGATAATCTGGAAAAGGGTATAAAGCGATAATTCGGCTTGGGTTTAGCACCTCTGGCTGGCGATAACCACGCCCTCCTGAACCCCGTGTCAACATTAATTTAATAACGCCTTGCTGCTTACTGGTTTTACTGACACGTGTAATTTCATCCAGCAGAAGAGTTTCATCTGGATAGGGGATTTTCAGTCTCTGGCAGCCAGTTTTCAATCGCGCAAGATGTTGTGCTAAAAAAACAGGCTGCCCTTGAATAACTTCGATGGTTTCGAACAGACCATCGCCATAATGCAAGCCACGATCTGTTATTTCAAGTGTATTTTTGAGTTTGCCATTGATTAAGATCATCAGCAAACTGTTTAACTATTCGTAACGTTTAAAGACTAATGTACCGTTAGTACCACCAAAACCAAATGAATTAGACATGGCTACATCAATTTTCATTTCACGTGCTGTATTCGGTACGTAATCCAGATCACATTCAGGATCTGGATTTTCAAGATTAATCGTTGGCGGGGCAATTTGATTTGTAATACTTAAAGCACTTAATACCGCTTCAATACCACCAGCGGCACCTAATAAATGGCCGATCATTGATTTTGTTGAACTGACTGCCACTTTATAGGCATGATCACCTAGAGCAGCTTTCATTGCCTGTGTTTCACCCACATCACCCGCGGGTGTAGAAGTACCATGAGCATTAATATAATCAACATCGGTGTTATTTAAACCTGCATCACGCAAGGCATTTCTCATACAACGCGCTGCACCTTCGCCACCTGCTGAAGGTGTGGTCATATGATAGGCATCACCACTCATACCATAACCAACCACTTCGGCATAAATTTTAGCGCCACGTGCTTTAGCATGTTCCAGTTCTTCCAGAACAACAACTCCTGAACCATCACTTAAAACAAATCCATCCCGGTCTCTGTCCCATGGACGACTTGCCGCCTGTGGATCATCGTTACGACGAGAGAGTGCTTTAGCAGAAGCAAAACCACCCATCGCTGTCGGAGAAGTTGTACAACGTTCTGCACCACCGGCAATCATCACATCTGCATCACCATATTTTATTAACCGTGCTGCATCACCAATATTATGAGTACCTGTACTACAGGCTGTAACAATCGCAAAATTTGGACCTTTCAAACCATATTTAATGGATAAGTTACCGGAAATCATATTGATGATATTTCCCGGTACAAAGAAAGGTGAAATACGACGCGGACCACTTTTATCATAGGTCGCATAGCATTCTTCAATACCTGTTATTCCGCCGATACCCGAACCGATTGCGACACCGATTCTTTCTGCGTTTTCTTCTGTTACTTCTATCCCCGAGTCTTCAATGGCCTGGCAGCCAGCAGCAATTCCGTAATGAATAAAGCCATCCATGCGTTTTGCATCTTTACCAGGGATATATTCGTTAATATCAAAATTTCTGATTACACCACCAAAGGTCGTAGCAAAAGGTGATATGTCAAAGGAGTCTATCGGACTAATTCCGCTTTTTCCGTTAATAATACCATCCCATGTTTCGGAAACAGTGTTAGCAAGAGGCGTAATTGCGCCTAGCCCTGTAATAACAACGCGACGTGTACTCAAAGAAGGATACCTGAAATAGAGAAAAAATAAGAGGGAGATATTAATGGGTAATTTTAAATTACCCATTAAACCTTAACAAGCCAAGATATTAGCCGTTAGCGTTTACGTAATCTATAGCTTGTTGTACCGTTGTAATCTTTTCAGCATCATCATCAGGAATTTCACATTCGAATTCTTCTTCTAAAGCCATAACTAATTCTACCGTATCAAGTGAATCAGCGCCTAGATCATCTACGAATGATGCATCATTAGCAATATCCTCTTTAACACCTAGTTGCTCAGCGACAATCTTTTTTACACGTTCTTCAATGCTACTCATATTTTTATTCCTTAATGGATGCTGGATTTAAAGATACAACATCACTATTATTATTAATCTGATTCGACTTATATGTATTTTCTATAAGCCGCATAATTATACTTGAAAACTAGCTAAATGGCATAATTTTACGCCATAAACATACCGCCATTTACATGTAAGGTTTCACCGGTAATATAGGCGGCACCCTCTGAAGCTAAAAATGCAACAGCATGCGCTATTTCCTTTGCATCTCCAAGGCGGGCCAAAGGAATTCCTGCGAGTAAGGCCTGCTTAAGTTCATCTGACAGTTCGCGAGTCATATCAGTATCGATAAACCCTGGCGCCACTGTATTAATGGTAATACCCCGAGAACCCACTTCTTTCGCCATTGACTTGGCAAATCCAACCATACCCGCTTTGGCTGCGGCATAATTTGCCTGGCCTGCATTTCCTGTGGCACCAACCACTGAGGAAATATTAATAATGCGCCCAGATTTTGCTTTCATCATTCCTCTTAGTACAGCCTTACTCATTCTAAAAACGGAGGTCAAATTAGTATTGATAATATCGCCCCATTCCTCATCTTTCATACGCATCAATAAGTTATCTCGAGTAATGCCTGCATTATTAACTAACACTGCCGGGGCACCATACTCGTCTGCAATGCTTTTGATAACTTCAGCAATTGAATCCGGGTCAGAGACATTTAGTTTCATACCTTTGCCACTCTCAGCCAGATAAGCAGAAATGGCCTCTGCTCCGCTATCCGATGTTGCAGTACCGATGACAAAAAAGCCATCTGCCACTAATTTTTCTGCAATTGCGCGGCCAATTCCACGGCTTGCACCCGTTACTAATGCGACTTTTTTAGTCATTTGAATATCGCTCCAATAATGAATTTAATGTATCTGGATTATAGACGGTAAAATGATCAAGAGCTTTTACAATACGTTTATTTAAGCCCATCAATACTTTACCAGGCCCCATCTCTACAAAAGTTGTCACACCCTGCTCTGCCATGGAATTAACTGTATCCACCCAGCGCACGGGCATAAATAATTGTTGCTTCAATGCCTGACGAATTCCTTCAGCATCTTTATGCTCACTGACATCAGCATTATGCAATAAATTGACATCAGGCTCAACGAACAGAATATCCTGCATTTTTGTATATAATTTATCCGCTGCAGGCTGCATCAATGCACAATGTGATGGCACACTAACGGGTAATTTAAGCGCGCGTTTGGCACCTGCTTCTTTTGCCGCCAGCATCGCTCTACCAATCGCCGCAGTGTTCCCCGCAATCACCACTTGACCAGGTGAATTAAAATTAACTGCCGAACAGACTTCGCCTTGTGCTGCTTCAGCACAAACCTGAATAACTTGCTCATCAGTCAGACCCAGGACTGCAGCCATCGCTCCCACACCTGCGGGAACCGCTTCCTGCATAAAACGACCTCTAGCCGCAACTAATGCAATTGCATCAGCAAAGTTTAAGGCCCCAGAACAAACCAGTGCTGTATATTCACCAAGACTGTGTCCAGCCATATATGCAGGACGTATATCAGACTGAGCACTCCAGACTTTCCATATAGCCACACCAGCCGCCAGCATAGCTGGCTGGGTATGTTGTGTTTGATTCAATTCTTCGGCAGGTCCATCCGTCACCATAGCCCATAAATCCAGACCTAATACTTCTGACGCCTGTGCGAATGTGTCTTTAATATCCGGATAAGTTTCAGCCATTTCGGTCATCATGCCAACCGATTGCGAACCCTGCCCTGGAAAAACAAAGGCAAGTTGTTTATTTTGTGTACTCATATAAAACCTACTAATATTTGATTAGCGCAGAACCCCAGGTAAAGCCCGCCCCAAATGCTTCTAATAAAACCACATGTCCGCGCTGAATACGACCATCTCTAACCGCTTCATTAAAAGCCAGTAAAACTGATGCTGAAGAAGTATTTCCTTGCTCTTCTAATGTCAATACCACTTGATCCATGGACATTTTTAATTTTTTTGCCGTAGCCGCAATAATGCGGCTGTTAGCTTGATGAGGTACCAGCCAGTCAATTTCTTCTTTCTGCATATTATTAGCGGCCAGCGTTTCGTCTACAATACGTCCCAGGGTATTCACCGCGACTTTAAACACCTCGTTGCCTTTCATCATAATATAGCTAGCCGTATCAGCTTTGCCTAAAGCCTGCGGGTTCGGACAGTTTAATAAATCCTCAAACCGTCCATCCGAATGAATATGCGTTGATAAAAGCCCCGCTTCATCAGAAGCCTGGAGCAAAACAGCGCCTGCCCCATCGCCAAATAGAATACACGTCCCCCGGTCAGTCCAGTCAACAATACGTGAACAAATTTCCGTTCCAACGACTAAAACTGTTTTAGCCGCACCTGACTTGATATATTGATTAGCCATATCCAGGCCAAAAATTGAGCCCGAGCAAGCCGCCTGTATATCAAATGCAACACATTCTTTAATTCCCAGACGATGCTGCAACATACACCCTGTACTGGGGTAAATATTATCTGGTGTTCCGGTAGCAACAATAATTAAATTGATGTCCTTAGGGTTGATATCCGCCATTTTAATCGCTTGTCTGGCGGCAATTTCCGCCATACTCGAAGCGGTCTCATCTTTAGCAGCTATGCGTCGGCTTTTGATTCCGGTACGTTCAAAAATCCAGCTATCTGAGGTATCCACTGTGCGCGAAATATCCTCATTCGTTTTTATTTCAGCGGGTAAATAACCCCCGGTACCAATTACTTTTGCATAAACTGTCATGCGCTTTCTCTCCTGCTTAAAGCGTGCTCAACTTGCTCGCTAATTTTTTGGATCACATTTTTTTCTACTTCAACTTCAGCCAAATGAATTGCGGTCTTAAAAGCCAATGCATCTGCACCACCATGACTTTTTATCACCAAGCCTTTCAGTCCCAAAAAGCTAGCGCCATTATGTAATCTTGGATCAATACGATTTTTTATGGTGTTTAATACCGGGTAAGAAATCAATGCTGCAACCTTGGTCAATAGATTTTTGCCAAATGATTCTTTTAAAACAGAAGTAATCATTTTCGCTGCGCCTTCAATTGATTTTAAAGCGATATTTCCGACAAAGCCATCACAAACAATTAGATCAACTTTTTCATCCCCCGCGTTAAGTGAATTACCTTCTACATATCCAATATAGTTAAGGTCAGAGCTTTCTAACAATTTCGCTGCTGCTTTTACTTGTTCATTTCCTTTAGTTTCTTCTTCACCAATATTTAGCAAACCCACTTTAGGGTCACTGATATTTTCCAATGCTTTAACAACTTCAGCTCCCATGACTGCAAATTGAAACAGGCTTTCTGCTGAACTGTCTACATTCGCGCCCAAATCAAGCACATGCGTATGCCCAAAAATTGAAGGCATAGAGGATATAATAGCCGGCCTATCTATTCCCGGAATCATTTTTAAAACAAATTTTGCAGTCGCCATCAGGGCACCGGTATTTCCAGCACTGACACAGGCATCCGCCTGACCATCACGCACCAGATTAATCGCCACACGCATTGATGAATCCTTCTTATTTCTTAGCGCCTTAGACGGGGATTCATCCATAGCAACACACTGCGATGCATGTTGAATAGATAAGCGCCCTTTAAAATCTATCAAAGCCTGCTCAAGCAAGGGAACAAGAATTTGCTCATTTCCAACCAATATAAGTTGCAAATTCGGATTCTCGCGCAAGCGATCCAGAGAGGCAGGAATGGTTGATTCGGGTCCATGATCACCACCCATTGCATCTATCGAAATTATTAAACTCACCTAAAGAAAACTCCAGTCACTGTTATAAAAAAAGCCGGGCATTAAGCCCGGCTTTCTATACTGATGAAACTAACTGTTGCACAAATAAATGCACTAATTATGATAACTTAATCTTCTTCAGTTGCAACGATTTGACGGCCTTTGAAATAACCATCAGGCGTAACATGGTGACGCAAATGCGTTTCACCTGTCGTAGGGTCTTGTGATAATGTTTTCGCAGTCAATGAGTCATGCGAACGACGCTGACCGCGTCTTGAACGAGTTACTTTGCTTTTTTGTACGGCCATTATTGGTCTCCAGTAATTTTTAGTTTAGCTAAAACAGAAAAAGGGTTATCAGATTCTTGTTTAATTTTCTTGGGCTCAGCAAGCTTTACAGCGGGCTCATATTGTAAACATTTATGCGTATGCCTAGGATAGTCTGGCAAAGAAATAAGTACTTCATCCTCGATAAACTCCGGCAACGAGATCTTTTCGTCTGCAATCATAAGTGGTTCTAACCCATCAACCAGGCGATCAGCCTGCTCAATTGTTTGCACCATACCTATTTTTACCGGCTTGTCTACCAACCAGTCCAGTGCTTCCATACAGCTTTGACATATTAGCGTTATATGACCTTCTATACGCCCTTCTATAACAGGAACTTTACCTTCTTTATAAAACTGCAAATCTACTTTCAGCTCGCCTTTTTTATCAAAAAGAATATCGACAAGACGACCTAATCGCTGCAAGCCTAAACGACCATGTACGTGACTCTGCCGTTCAGCAAAGACAACGGGATCTATAAATTCGGGTAATTGATCTGACATAAACGTGTAATAATAGCCGGTATAGATACTTTCTGTCAATTTAATTCTCATGCAAACCAACAACCTAGTTCTGGCATCTAGCTCTAAATATCGAAAAACCTTACTAGAAAAATTACGCCTGAATTTTATCTGCGCCGACCCGGGAATCGATGAATCATCAAAAAAAAATGAAAACCCAAAACAACTGGCTTTACGCCTGGCAAAAGAAAAAGCGCATGCTCTTGTTCCCGATTACCCAGGGCACCTGATTATTGCTTCGGATCAAGTTGCCATACTAGATCAAGTACAACTTCAAAAACCAGGAAACCGGCAGAATGCTATCAAACAATTACAACTCTCCTCTGGTTCTAAAGTAATTTTTTACACCAGTGTTTGCATACTTAATAGCGCAACTAATGAAATTAAATACGATCTTGATAGCTGTACTGTGTATTTTAAAAAACTTAACGATCAACAGATAAAAAATTACGTAGACCTTGAAAAACCTTATGGCTGTGCAGGTAGCTTTAAATCAGAAGGCCTTGGCATTGCCTTGTTTGAACGGATTGAAGGAGATGACCCAAATGCGCTGATCGGCTTGCCATTGATTAAGCTTATTGGTTTACTTGATGCATTTAATATCGACGTATTAAAAAATAAATAAAACCATCGCAATGGAGGCAATAGTATCCAACTAACCACACTATCCATATGCTAGCTCTTCTAGGGTTTAATATTAGAAAAGATGCTAAAAACGCCTGCATAAAGTCGAATACATGATTTTTCCTGCAACTTTACTTTATACCTAACCTGTTATATGAATCTGAGCAACTTGCCGCAACCATAACATTATAAGCCCAGGTCTATTGTTTCAACATAAATGCACATACACTATCGCTGCCGACAAAAAATCATTGCCATGATTCAATAATTTACTGCAAAATCGATTCCAGCGAATAACCATCCACTTCAATAATCTCTTTTAGTTTTTTTAAAGCATCCAGTTGTATTTGACGCACCCGTTCACGCGTGACGCCTAATTCGCAGGCAACGAGCTCAAGCGTAGTATGCTCATAACCACACAAGCCATAACGACGGCAAATGACTTCAGCTTGTTTTTTGGATAACTTCGACAACCAGACATTAACATTTTCTTTGATGCCTTCATCATGAACCTGATCCAGTAGAGTAACGGCCTCATTATCTGCAATAGAATCAACCAGCATTCTTTCTGAATCAAAAGGACTAGGCGCATCGATTGAAGTGACGCGTTCATTTAATTTAAGCATTTTCTGCACGAGCTTAACCGGCTTGTCCAAGTAGGCCGCAATATCTTCGGCACTTGGCTCTGTCTCCAATTTCTGTAATAAATGGCGCCGAGCCTTTAAAAATACACTCATTTCCTTAAGTATATGAATAGGCAACCTAATGGTACGTGCTTGGTTCATCACCGCACGTTCAATAGCTTGTCGTATCCACCAGGTAGCATAAGTAGAGAAACGAAAACCGAGTTCAGGATCAAATTTTTCAACTGCGCGAATTAATCCCAGATTTCCTTCTTCAATCAAATCCAGTAAAGGTAAGCCCCGGTTTAGATATCTGCGCGATATTTTTACCACTAGACGTAAGTTACTTTCAATCATAATCTGACGTGCTCGCTGATCGCCCTGCAGAACTTTTGTCCCGTAGAATTTTTCTTGCTCAGCCGTTAGCAAAGTCGAACGACTCAATTCATGAAGATAAAATTTAGTTGCATCGAAGTTATGGTCTTTTTTCTCTTGTATCTCTGGTATTGGATCTACAAGCGCCTCATCATCCACTCTACAATCATTATCAGCATCAATAATAGCATCCGCAATATACATATCTAAACTTTCAGACGTACTAATGTCTTCAGTACTCATTAATTCTTTTAACATGCTTAACTCCTACTCTTTCTTTTCGGTCTCACTACCCTTTAAGGCAAATACAATATGGGGTTAACAGATTTTCCATTTTTCCTGATTTCAAAATGTAAAGCGGGTTTGGCATCTACTCCAACTCCCATCTCTGCTATTACTTGCCCTTTTGATACTTTATGACCTTCTTTCACCAGTAAGCGACGGTTATGTGCATAAGCACTTAAATACAAATAATTATGCTTAATGATTAATAATTTACCATACCCAACCAAACCGCTTCCGCTATAGACAACAATCCCGGATTCGGCAGCTCTAATTTTTTTACCAACATAGCCAGCAATATCAAGACCTTTATTACCCGTTCTATAAAAATTTCTCAACAACTTCCCTTCTACCGGCCACTGCCAGTACAACTTTAACACCTTTTCCTTATTTATTGAAATAGTTGATGTTTTTTTATTTAATTTCTTCTTATTTTGCGTTTTTTTATACTTGATTTCGCGAAATAATTTTAGCTTCTGTCCCTGATAAACTTTATATGGCGGAGGAATTTTATTCCATGCTGCCAGACGCTTATATCCATGCCCTGACCTATAACCAATCGAATATAAGGTGTCGCCTTTTTTTACTGTGTAATACGAGCCTTTGGTCAAGTCACGCTTATGCGGCTGAACAGGTACTTTAGGTTGCGAGCTGGCACACCCCGCTATACACATGATTATTATGAAAAAAATAATAACTTTATATGAACGGCGCATAAGTTAATTTAAATCTAACAAGAAAAAATTAACTTTTGTATAACTGAAAACTACGATAGAGCATGACTATTTATTTTTTAGTAATATTTCTTTAGCCCGATTTATTTGAGCAGCAAGGTAACTAGAACCTCCGCGATCAGGATGATTTTTCAGCATTAGCTTACGATGAGCTTCAATAATTTCCTGACGAGTTGCGGATATACTTACCCCCAAAATTTTATAAGCCTCTTCAGCAGTCATAACGCCTGCATGATGGGCATTCCCTGAATTTCCTGCGGTAAAGTTTCCGCGTCCTCGAAACATAGACCACAAACGCTGTAACTGCGGTGCATAACGCAAAGCCAGGGGCAAAAACCGTAACACAAAAGCCATCAGCACACTTAATGCAGCAACAATCCAGCTTAAACGCCCGATGATGGCCAAAAGCAAAAAACTCAGCGCTATTGCATACAGAACACTTTTTTTAATGTAGGGCTTGCGTTCATCTGATGATTTTTGCAAAAAAACTTTAAACCAAAAAACAGCAGCAATAATAAAGATTAATATATATACTCTGATCAAAATTTTTCCTTTATATTTCTTATTGTCTTACAGACCAATAGAATCAATGTTAAAGGATACTACAGAAGATTCATAATCTAGCATAAAATAAACAAATTGTTTCCACGGCATAAAACTCAAACTGGGAGACTGTGTAAAGTTTAAATGTATACTAAATCTTTATTACTTATTAGCACCATGGCTTGTGTCTGTGAAGCGCAATTGGAATAATACTGGTGATAATTATAAAAACAGCTGAGACTACAAGACAGGCAATCAAAGCTGATGATTGATACGCTCTCAGCCATATAATTATTATACCCGGCAGGCGGCCTGGTGTATTAGTCATACAATAAAAGCCGACATCATGAAACGCATCATCCTCTTTGACATAGGCAACAATTAGATAGAAAGAGCAACTGAATTAAAGATGCATATTACTCCGAAAGCGATTAAGCTAACAACCAATATATGAATGCTGGTCAAACTTGAAATAAAAAAGCTGTTACAGTCAATCCAGTATTATTACAGGAAACACTGAGTTTTCACGACAGAAAAACCACTTTGTTCTCTGCAGGAAAAAAAGCTGGAGTTATTTTTTCTTTATGGATATTCTTCGTCAGGTAAATGCAACATTTCAGGTAAAGACTTCGGTCCTTTTAATTCAGGATGAATTTTTCTATCTAATAAGGCAATTAAAGTATGCATCCAGACGACAGAAACACCAACAATTACAAAAAGCAGCATAAAACAGCTAATCCAGACACCGATAGCATCATTCATAATACCGAAGCAGATCGGTAGAACAAATCCACCTAAACCACCAATCATCCCTACTAGAGCATTCATTGATCCGACATGGTGAGGATAATAAACAGGAATATGTTTATACACAACCGCTTTACCCAAAGACATAAAAAACCTAAAAAAATAGTCAAGATCACAATTGCGAGAGTTGGTTTTTAAAAGCTGAATGAGCGATAGAGACTATAGAAGAGTTACCCAAACCCTCTAACCGCTCACCTCAGCCTAAATTTTCTTAATGCTAGCGATGTTTAGTGTAGAAACAATTTGATACATCTGTAAGTTAATGCCCTGAATGCATGTCTGCTTTCTGATCTTTGTTATTTTCTGTCTCTCCGTTATACAAAGAGTCATTTTCAGGACCAGTAACATCCAAAATTCCCCAGGCACCTCTATCGACTCGCGCTAATGCATGGTCAACTAAAACATAATTACCCGGATAATCTACCTGAAACTCGACAACACTTGCTCCACCAGCTGGAACCAATGTGGTTTGTATATTTTCTAATGGATTGCTTAATGCAGCTTCTGAATACACTCGATCAAAAATCTCACCGATAAGATGGAAAGAAGAAATTTTGGCTACTCCCGCATTACCTATAAACATGCGAATCTTGTCACCAACTTTTGCATTTAATTGACCTTCACCGACCAAAGCTCCCGTACGGCCATTAAAGACAATATACTCGGGGCGTTCATCAATCATTTTACGACTGTTAAACTTTTGAAAGCCTGTCTTCCCTAAACTACCTTTGGTGTAAAGCTCGCCTTGCATGATATAAAACTCATGATCAACCCTGGAAAGGCCTTGTTTAGGTTCAACCAATATCATCCCATACATGCCATTAGCTATATGAGTCGCAGGGTTTCCTGCCGCGCAATGATAAACATACAAGCCAGCTGTGCTGGCTTTAAATGTAAGCGTTTTGGTTTCGCCGGGGGCAACTTCGGTTACTGCTTTACCGCCACCAGGGCCAGTTACAGCGTGCAAATCTATCGCGTGGCTGTGACTACTGGATTTATCATTATGCAAGCTCAATTCAACCGTATCTCCCTCTCTTACTCTCAAAAATGGACCGGGAACTGTGTTATTGAAAGTCCAGTAATGATAAAGGATATTGGGGGCAACTTTAGAAATAACTTCTACAGCCTCAAGCTTAATAACAACGTTTTCTGAATGTTTTCGATCAAGAGGCTCCGGTAAAGCAGAAGCATTTTTACTAATATCCTCCACTTTTTTATATTCAGAAATATTTATATTCATTTCATGCTGATAATGATCACCAGGACCAAAATTGAATATTTGTTTTTTTGACGCATGTTTACTGGAAAGATGTTGACTACTTTCATTAGCCTGAACGGGTAGGATCAACAAAAGAGTCATGAAGAAAACCGTTAAAAACCCCGTCATGTTAGTTATATTGAAATAATTCAATTGATTACTTTGTTTTGTTATATTTGTTTGCATATAAACCTCTGATCTATCTGTAAGGTACGCATCGCGCACTAAAACACTTGAATTCAGACGGTTAAATGTCTCAACTCAGCCATTTTTTCTCCGGCCTGCTTTATTTGTTCTGACGTTAGTATTTTTTTCACTTGTGGTGAAAAATCTTCATCTTCACGGATTAAATGCTCTCTAAGTATCTTTTCAAATTCAGTAGCTTGGTGTAAAAAATAATCAAAATTAGTGATAGTTCCGGGGTTACTCAGCTGTTTAGCTAGTTTACTCCAGGATTCTTCTATCTCTTCATGATCCATTATCAAACGCTCAATCATGCCATCGACTAACACGGAACTTCCCAGCAATAATGGGAACAAACTCTGCTCTTCATCTCGATGATGCAAATGTGTCGCATGAGAATAATGACAATATGCTTCCATACATTGGTTTGCATAATCTTCATTCATGCCATTTTGTTTAATATTTGCTGCGAGTTGTAGCAATTGCTTGCCTCGTTCTAAAAAGTCTTCATGGTAACTTTTTAAAACCACCAGGCCATCACTGAACCCAGTTAAGGGTTCTTCATATTTAAATTCCATCCAGAATCCTTTAAGGCTGTAGGTCGAGTTAGATTTTTTTGGCGCAGCAATAAAAACGTAACCCAAAAAATGCGCCATATCTGCGCAGGAACGAGACTCAAATTAACGCTGCTTTACAAATTTGGTCCTGACAATCTGATACGGTCTAAACATATAACCTAAAGGCATACTCCAGACATGTACCAGGCGGCTAAAAGGAAACAAGAAAAACACCGACATACCTAGAAATAAATGTAGTTTATAAATAAAACCTACCCCGGATAGATACTCAGGCTGCGCATTCAACATCAACATGCTTTGCACCCACTCAGCTAAAGCGACCATTACCGACGCATCGCCATTGAAAGCATGATAAATGGATACTGGAATGGTTAATAAACCGACTGCTAAAGTCAGCAAAATCCAGTCGAGAATAAAAATATCCATAAACCGGCTATTCGCCCGGACTCGCGGATGATACATGCGGCGTTTCCATAAAATCACCCCGCCCATCATACACAGAGAGCCAAAAGCTGCCCCTGCAGAAATGGCAACAATCTGGTGCATCATATCTGATACACCCAGCGCTAAAAACCAGCTATGCGGTGTCACCAAGCCTGCAAAATGCCCCAGAAACAAAGCTAATACACCAATATGAAAAAGAATACTGCCTTTACGCAATTGCTCTTTTTCAAATATCTGGCTGGAATCAGCTTTCCAGGTGTATTGTTCTCTATCAAAACGAATCACACTGCCCACTAAAAAAGTAGTCAATGCGATATAAGGATAAAATCCAAAAATCAAGTTACTTAAATTCATATCAATACCTATGCTGCAATATCTGCTAAAAGGCCATGATGCTCCACGATTCTTACTAGTGGAGCATAGGGGCTTGCATTCTTTTCAAGATTACTGGCAATAATGTCAGCGGCTTGCGCCGTTTGCTGTAAAAATGCATGGGCGCTGCTTGCATCATCCATAGTCGAGACATATTCCAGAATCAGCGGTAAATAATCAGGCAACTCACCATCACTGATTTCAAAGCCGGTTGATTTATAGAGTTCAGCCAGTTCTATTAACGCTGGTCCTCTGTCTCTATCTTGCTCATCGAATAAATGATAGGTCAGATACAATGAGTTTTCTGCGGTCATATCAAAGCTATCAACGTATTTCGCCTGCAGTGCTGTCAGTGATAATTTTGCAGCCCAGTTGATAAAGTCAGTTAATTTACTTTTATCCTCCTCTTCCAGGTTTGGCAGTGCTGAAACAAGTTGCTGCACTTCATCCCAGCTCTCTACCAGCTCCTTACGCGGATATTCCAATAATACGGCCAGGACTTTATAGATATTAGTCATGCCTTTTCCCCATCAGAGCGTTTCGCTGCCGGGTGATAACGCACAAACTCCAGATTATCCGCAGTCTTTGTACGTTTATCTGGAAATAACGAAGCGTTATCACTAACACTGCAGCCATCATTACCAAAGCTAAAACCATTTTGCCCCTGAAAGCTATGAAAATCTTCCTGACGTAATTCTTCATGGCTGGTTGGAATGACAAAACGATCTTCGTAATTCGCAATCGCCATATAACGATACATTTCACGGACTTGATCTTCGTTTAATCCAACTTCTTCGAGCACCGCTAAATCTGTTTTACCTTCAACATTTAATGAGCGGTAGAAGCTACGCATGGCAATCATACGTTTTAAGGCACCAACAATAGGTTTTTCGTCACCCGCAGTAAACATATTCGCCAGATATTTCATCGGCAGGCGTAAGTTTTCTATACTTGGAATTGCACCATCTGACATGGTTGACAGGTTACCCTGATCAATTTGTGACTGCACGGGTGATAGTGGTGGCACATACCAGACCATCGGCATAGTACGAAATTCTGGATGCAACGGAAAAGCCACTTTCCAGTCTACAATTAATTTATAGATCGGTGAATTGCGTGCTGCTTCCATCCACGATTCAGGAATACCATCTTGTTTCGCTTGCTTAATCACTTCCGGATCATTAGGGTTAAGAAATATATCCAGTTGCGCCTGATATAAATCCTGATCATTTTCTACGGAAGCGAGCTCTTCTATACGATCGGCATCGTAAAGCATCACCCCGTTGTAACGAATACGTCCAACACACGACTCAGAACAGACAGTTGGCAAGCCAGATTCTACACGAGGGTAACAGCCCGTACATTTTTCTGCTTTGCCTGACTCCCAGTTATAGAACATTTTCTTGTAGGGACAAGCACTGATACACATACGCCAGCTGCGACATTTATCCTGATCAACCAGAACAATCCCGTCTTCTTCACGTTTATATAATGAACCAGAAGGACAGGCAGCGACACACGCAGGATTAACACAATGGTTACACATACGGGGCAAGTACATAAGGAAAGTTTGTTCAAATTCCCCATAAATCTGTTTTTCCATATCGCTAAAGTTTACGTCTGCACCACGCTGTTTAAACTTACCGCCTAAATCATCTTCCCAGTTTGGCCCCCATTCAATTTTCTCCATGCGTAGACCATCAATTAAAGAACGCGGTCTTGCAGTAGGTGTGGCTTCTAACAATTCACTGTTTTGCAGTACGGCATAATCATAGGTAAATGGTTCATAATAATCATCAATCGTCGGCATATTCGGATTCATGAAAATATTTTTTAAAATATTAAGCCGATTACCTGATTTAAGTTGTAGCTTGCCATTGTGTAATTCCCAGCCGCCATTCCATTGCTCCTGATCTTCCCAGTTTTTGGGATAACCGACACCCGGTTTAGATTCAACATTATTAAACCAGGCATACTCAACACCTTTACGGTTGGTCCAGACATTTTTACAAGTCACAGAACAAGTATGGCAACCAATACATTTATCGAGATTCATTACCAGTGAAAAATTTGCTCTTACTTTCATTATTGTGTCTCCGACTCGTCTGTGCAGACATAGTCTGCCTGGTGTACACCTTCAGGATTTAAATGACTTTCTTTATCAGCTGTCAAAGGCTCTTCCAGCCATTGAATATCCCGGTCTTCGATTTTATGCAAGATGACATATTCATCACGTTGTGAACCTATGGTTCCGTAATAGTTAAAACCATAACTTAACTGAGCATAGCCGCCGATCATGTGAGTCGGTTTAACGGTGATACGCGTGACACTGTTTATAATACCGCCACGTTTCTCGGTGGTATTTGATCCAGGGACGTTAACGTTTTTTTCCTGAGCTTGATACATCATTGCCATACCATCAGGAATTCGCTGACTGACAACTGCTCTGGCAATGGCTGCACCATTAATATTGAGTGCTTCTACCCAGTCATTATCTTCTATACCTGCTTTTTCAGCATCGGTTTCAGAAATCCACAGATGTGGTCCACCACGAGACAAAGTCAACATCCGCAAGTTATCTTGATAAGTACTGTGTATGCCCCATTTGCTATGTGGTGTAATCCAGTTAAGCTTCAAATGCGGTTTATCACCAATTTTTTTCTGCATTTCAGCTAGCGTTAGCATATCGACAGCAGGCTTATAGGTACAGAATGCTTCACCAAAATCACGCATCCACTGATGATCTTGATAAAACTGTGCGCGCCCTGTCAAAGTACGGAAAGGAATATGCTCATGGATATTGGTATAACAGGCGTTATAACTGACTGTTTCCGACTCAATACCACTCCAGGTAGGTGCTGTAATGATTTTACGTGGTTGTGCCTTAATATCACGGAAAGTGATTTTATCGTCTTCACGAGATAAAGCCAGATGGGTATGATCCACACCTGTTTTAGTACTCAGTGCTTTCCAGGATTTAACAGCAACCTCACCATTAGTTTCCGGCGCTAAAGCCAAAATAGTTTCACAAACACTGATATCATCTTCTAATGAAGGCATACCTTTGGAAATACCTTCTTCTTTAATGGTGTAATTGACTGCTTTTAGATGCTCGTATTCTTTTTCCGTGTTCCAGTCGATCCCTTTAATATTATTACCTTGCTTAGGCAATAATGGCCCTAATGCAGTAAATTTCTTATAAGTATCTGCAAAATCACGTTGTACGACTTTTAACAGTGGTAGTGCTTTACCCGGAACAGGCTCACACTCTCCTCGTTTCCAGTCTTTAACATCCATGGCCTGAGCAAGTTCAGCAGGGGTATCATGCAGAATAGGTAAAGCAACCACGTCTTTCTGACTACCTAAATGTTTTTCTGCCAAAACAGAAAACGATTTAGCAAGGGTTTTAAAAATCTGCCAATCCGAACGGGACTCCCAGCCCGGATCAACCGCTTGTGTAAGAGGATGAATGAACGGATGCATATCCGTGGTATTCAAATCGTTTTTCTCATACCAGGTGGCCGTCGGTAAAACAATATCTGAATATGCACCGGTTGAATTTAAGCGGAAGTTAATATCGACCATTAAATCCAGTTTGGCGATCGGTGCCTCTTTATGCCATTTTATCTCCTGCCCTTCAGCTTCAGGTAAAATATCTTGCATCACACCATTTTGTGCGCCTAACAGATGTTTAAGAAAATATTCATGTCCTTTAGCGCTACAGCCGATCAAGTTAGCACGCCAGACAAATAAATTACGCGGGTGATTTTCTGGCGCGTCTATATCTTCTGATGCAAACTTAATATCACCGGATTTAAGTTGTTTTACCAAATAATCGGATACACCTTTTTCATCGGTAGCACCTGCCGCTTCAGCGTCTTTAACGATATCCAATGGATTTTTATTAAAATGTGGAGCAGATGGCAGCCAACCCAAACGTTGCGAAACGACATTGTAATCAGCCAGATTATGACCTTTATAATTTGCTTGTGCAGTGGATGCTAATAAGGCATCTGCTTGCAGTTTTTCATAACGCCATTGATCGGTATGGAAATAGAAATAAGTGGTGCCATTCATATGACGTGGTGGTTTTTGCCAATCCAGTGCAAAGGCAACTGGTGCCCAGCCCGCTTGTGGACGTAGTTTTTCTTGTCCAACATAATGACACCAGCCGCCACCACTTTGTCCGACACAGCCACACATGTGCAGCAGGTTCATAATGGCACGGTAATGCATGTCATTGTGATACCAGTGATTAAGCCCGGCACCCAGAATAACCATGGATTTACCCATGGTTTTAGAGGCATTATCAGCGAATTCCCGACCGCTACGGATAATGTCAGCTTGTTTCACACCGGTGATTTGTTCAGCCCAGGCGGGTGTGTTTGGAATGCTGGCATCATCATACCCCGTTGCAACCTCTCCACCTAAACCACGGTCTAAACCATATTGCGCCAATTGCAGGTCAAATACCGTTGCCACCAGACACTCTTTGCCATTTAATATGACTTTCTTGGCGGGTACTTTGCGACGCATAGGCACATCAACACCTGTTTGAAAATCAGGCATTAATACCTCTGCCACTTCATCTTTATCAAAGATCAGACTCAGACGTGGTTTAGTATTTCTACGGCCTTTTTTAGCAACTAAATTCCATTTGCCTTCTTCACCCCAGCGAAATCCAATGGAACCATTAGGTGCAATGATGTCGCCCGTTTTTTCATCAATAACGACTGTTTTCCAATCAGGGTTATTACTTTCGCCTAATGAACCGTCAAAATCAGCGGCACGAACAAAACGACCATTCACATAAGCATCTTCGTACTGATCCAATATAACCAGCATCGGCATGTCAGTATAAGTACGTGCGTATTCTTCAAAATAAGCGTCTTGCTTATCAATAAAAAATTCTTTTAAAGCAACATGCCCCATTGCCAGGAATATGGCTGCATCCGTGCCTTGTTTGGCGGGCATCCAAAGATCAGCAAATTTAACGTATTCTGCATAATCAGGCGATATTGCAACGACTTTTGCGCCTTTATAACGTACTTCAGAATAGAAATGTGCATCAGGTGTTCTTGTCATCGGTAAATTAGAACCTGCAACCACAATATAAGTAGAGTTATACCAGTCAGCGGACTCAGGTACATCCGTCTGTTCACCCCAGGTTTGTGGTGATGCAGGGGGCAAATCACAGTACCAGTCATAGAATGACAAACAGGCACCACCAATTAAAGATAAATAGCGACTCCCTGCGGCATAACTGATCATTGACATCGCTGGAATAGGCGAAAATCCAGCTATTCTGTCAGGACCATGCGTTTTGATAGTATAAACATTAGAGGCGGCGATAATTTCAGCAACCTCTTCCCAGTCGACGCGAACAAAGCCACCTAAGCCTCGCACAGCCGTATATTTTTTGCGTTTTTCAGGATCTTCCTGAATGGCGCCCCAGGCTTCCACCGGGTCTTTACCTAGTGCGCGTTCATCTCTGTATAAAGAGACTAATCGCTCTCTAATAAGAGGGTGTTTAACACGTAATGGACTGTATAAATACCAGGAAAAACTTGCACCACGCGGACAACCTCGAGGCTCATGGTTAGGCAAGTCAGGACGGGTACGCGGGTAATCAGTTGCCTGCATTTCAAAGGCAACCAGGCCATTTTTAACATGGATATTCCACGAACAACTGCCCGTACAGTTTACCCCGTGAGTTGATCTAACCACTTTATCAAATCGCCAGCGATTACGGTAACCGTCTTCCCATTGGCGATCTTCATTGGTGACCACACCATGGTCACCCGAAAATTTACTTTGAACTTTTTTGAAAAAGTTTAGACGGTCTAAAAAATGACTCATCGTGTTTTTCTCCTGTTATTAATTATTGTTCCTGCGTTTTACTAAGGAGTATTGCTAAAGTGGGTATGCGTTTCTGTATGACCAATTTAAAAGGGATATGGCATATTCAAAATATCATGATGGAGTGCAATAGATTCAGTTATTACATTCCTGTCGAATGTCCTGTTTTAAATTAATAGTCCGCTTTTGCCCAAAATACATGCCCACGCAAAGCATGGTGGGACATGGGCGTCATTCTTTAGGGATTATAAAACTCACTTTCTTTACGTAGATAAAACCACCAGTTGATCATGATGCATAAGACATAAAAGGCCGCAAACCCCATTAAAGCGACTTCTGGTGTCGTTGCTTTAATTTGTTCACCAAATACTTTTGGAATATAAAAAGCACCATAAGCAGCAACTGCTGAAGTCCAGCCTAAAACAGGCCCCGCTTGCTCTTTAGGAAAAATCATCGCAATAGAACGAAAAGTTGAACCATTGCCGATACCCGTTGCCGCAAACAAAATAAGAAAGATAATAAAGAAAGGTACAAAATATTCTTCGGGAGTCGCCGAATTGTAAGCTGCTTTCATGTAATACGCGACTCCACCCGCACACAGAACCATAACGAATGAAACAATATGAGTGACCCAGGAACCACCAAATTTATCGGCAATCATTCCGCCGACCGGGCGAATCAAAGCCCCAATAAAAGGTCCCATCCAGGCATACATTAGTGCACTGGGGCCATTCACATTTATTAAATCATGAGTCATCACACCATCAACCAACACATGCTGATAGCCAAAAATTACTTTAATAGCCAGCGGAAATGCCGCCGCAAAACCAATAAATGAGCCAAAAGTCATGGTATAGATGATACTCATCACCCAGGTATGTTTATTATCAAAAATTTTATATTGGCGCTCTAAACTTTGCCCAATTTGCCCTGGAATAATTTTTAACAAGGACACCGTCAAAGCAATAACAATAAATAAGGCAACTTCTTTTGGCACTTTAAAGCCTGAACCATGCACTGACTCAGGCAACATAAGCCATAAGCCGAAGATCGCGCTGATAAAAGCAATAAGCAGCATTCCAGAAATAATACCAAAACTTACCAAAGGATGGTGGTCATTAGGAGATACTTCTTCCGTACGGATATTATGCATACCAAACCAGCTCAAAAACGCCAGTGGTACCAAAAATAACAACCAGATAAAGCCCGCATTTTGTATATAGGTTTCAGTACCTACAGGGATTTTTCCAATTAAAGTACCTGATGTCGCAATCAGCGTCATTGGATCTCCCCCCATGGCACCAAACATCCCCACTGTCATAGAAAGTGGAATTAGCATCTGCATAGTGGTTACACCAAAGTTACCTAAACCCGCATTTAACCCTAACGCCAAACCTTGTACTTTTTTCGGAAAGAAAAAGCTGATATTAGACATTGAGGAGGCAAAGTTACCACCACCAAATCCAGATAATAAAGCCAGAATCTGAAATATCCAAAAAGGTGTACTTTTATCCTGCAGAGCCAATCCGGTACCTAAAGCGGGTATCATTAGCAAAGCCGTGGTAAAAAAGATAGTATTACGCCCGCCGCATAAGCGAATAAAAAAACTACTTGGAATTCTTAGTGTTGCACCTGTTAAGCCTGCAATTGCCATCAGCGTAAATAACTGGGATTTTTCATAGGGAAAACCCAGATTCAACATTTGTACCGTGATAATACCCCAATATAACCACACGGCAAAACCACATAATAAACTGGGAATCGAAATCCATAAATTTCGATTGGCAATTATCTTACCTTCAGACTCCCAGAAATCAGTATCTTCTACATCCCATTTTTTTAAATCGGCCACTTCATTCCCTCACATTTATAATAGTTTTAATTATAAATCTTATCACCTGAGAAAGCCCTTGTTTTCTTACCTTTAAAAATACCATAACATACTGATAATTAAGATAATAACCAAGCAACACACTAGGTTATTAATGTAGTATCGATTCAATAATTATGCACCAGCCTAATTTGCAAGGTTTTTTTATATTCACACAATAAAACAAGATTTAATATGTGGTTTAATTATTCTCAATTATTATTTTGTGAAAGCAAATAATTAATTTCTATCTCATGTATTTTGCGCCCTCATTGCAATATTTTCCGCTCGTTTATAGCTTAAATTTAGTCATTTAACACAAAGATGAATCTACAATTCACTTAAACCATACAAAAAATACTGATTAAATTTCATAAAAGTATTTTTGCTTATATGGCTTAGTGTGAATGCTTTTACTCCAGGCTGATCTGGCAGGTTTTATATTAAAGTGCTAGCCAGTATGCTCCCATAATAAAGAACTGCATAAGATCATACAAGCATACTCACACACGCCAATATTTTTTTAATCATCTAATTGGTGCAAGCAACCCGTGGGTTTGGTTGTGTCTATACAGCCTATAGTGGGTAAAGGACTCAAACTGACGGCTTCTTTTTTATTGGTTAGCCGCATAAATGGAATTTAACCATAAAAATAATTAATCTTTGTTATTTAGTTTTTTTAACTGAGTTATTTCACATCATTAAGTAGCTATAGTCATAAACACTAACTTTTAAACTAATGACTCTATTAAATATAAGTCATTGATTTAATGACTCGATACTCTATACGAATTATTTTGGCATGATACCTGCTTTTCTACAATGAAACATACTCCGCGACATATTTTCAAAATTCAATAGATTCACGATGATTCCGGTAATTGTCAAACTTTATATCCCCTGGCGAACGGGGGATTTTTTTAATTAGGTATTCAATGACAACAAGACTTATAAAAACATTATTAATCAGCACTTAGATTAGCCCTGCTATACAAGCAGCCAACCATGCAGCCCTAACTGATATGGATTTCCATAACCCCGCCCCAGCTAAAGTACAGCTAGGAAAATTTTTGTTTTATAACAAAATCATTTCAGGCAATATGAACACCTCATGTGCGACCTGTCACCATCCCTTGGCAGGTACTGGCGATGGCTTGGCATTATCAGTTGGTGAAGGAGGCGGAGGCCTGGGAGTAACACGTGATACTGGTACGGGAAATGATACTATTCATGACCGAGTTCCAAGAAATGCACCTCATCTATTCAATTTAGGAGCAAAACAATTTATCACCATGTTTCATGATGGGCGTGTGACAGCAAACCCAGCTCATCCTTCTGGTTTTGATTCTCCTGACGGTGATAACTTACTTTCTGGGCTTGATCATTCTCTTGCTGTTCAGGCCATGTTCCCACCTACTTCGGCAACAGAAATGGCCGGGCAGGCAGGCGAAAACTCCGTTGCTGATGCGGCTGCAGCAGGCGATGTTGTTGAAGTTTGGCGCTTATTAACGAGTCGAGTCATAGCTATTCCTGAATATCGTGATTTGATCATTCAGGCCTACCCTGATATTAGTGAGAATAATATAGATACCGACGCAACATTTGTACATATAGCCAATGCTATTGGCGCTTTTGAAGCAACTGCCTTCCGTGCGGATAACAGTCCATATGATCGTTATTTAAGAGGCGAAATTCAATTTTCACAGTCTCAAAGAATGGGTTATAAAATTTTTACCGGCTATGGCAACTGCTCCTCCTGTCACAGCGGTCTTTTACAAACGGACTATGACTTTCATGCCTTGGGTATTCCACAAATCGGGACGGGTAAAGGGGATGGAATTAATGGATTAGATGATTTTGGACGTGAACAAGTAACAGGTGACAGTGCAGATCGCTACCGGTTCCGTACCCCGACTCTACGTAATGTCGCTTTAACAGGCCTATGGGGGCATAACGGTGCTTATGATACATTGGAAGCCATGGTTAACCATCACCTTAACCCCGTAGACAGTTTGAATAATTACGATTTCAGTCAGGCGCGTTTAGCTTATAATATTGATCTAAGCCCTCTGGACAGCATCGTATACAATGATCAAGATAGCCGAACTGCATTGGCAGGTGCCATAGAAATCAGCCCTGTCCAGTTAAGCCCTGAAGATGTCCGTTTTTTCTTGATTTTCTAAATGCTTTAACTGATCCGGCCAGTATGGACATGCGTTCAACTGTCCCCAATAGAGTTCCCAGTGGCTTACCAATAGCTGACTAACCTCACTTCTCCCAAGCCCGCTTAAATAATATTTTAAGCGGGCTTGTCTCTTATTCTGCTATACAGTAACAAGTTCCTCATAATTTATGGTTTTTACCGTTTCACTTGCTTTATCAAATAAAGTAGGCTTAATTAATACGGAGACCTTAACTTAAGCAAAGCATAAATAATGAGTTTATTAGCGCTACTCAAATCCTTCACTGTTGACCCGGTTTAGCTTAATATAAAAGCAAAAATTCTTTCTTTGCTTGCCTGTTTTTGCGCCATATTTTTTATTGCAATAATCACCCAGGCATTCATCGGTGTTTCTGATTCACCTATAATCGTCGCTTCAATGGGCGCATCAGCAGTTATTTTATTTTTTATCCCCAATAGCCCTTTAGCCCAACCCTGGCCATTAATTGGTGGGCAATTATGTTCGGCATTTATTGGTATGAGCTGTGCTCTCAATATTGCAGAAACAGCGTCCTCCTCAGCCATTGCAGTAGGCGGCTCTGTCCTGGCCATGTTGTTATTGCGCTGCTTACATCCACCAGGAGCGGCAACCGCACTTGCCCCTGTTATGGCGGGTCATAGTATTACCTCACTGGGTTACTCATTTATGCTGGTACCTGTTGGCATTAACCTGATCATTATGTTGATACTCACGATCATTTTTAATCGCTGGATTATGAATCTTGACTATCCCAGCGCATTAGCTTCAAAAGAAGAAGAAAAAATTCAACGTCATCATGCGACTATCCCTGAATATAAAATAGGCATCACTCAACAGGATATTGAACTGGCATTAAAAAATTCAGACAGCTTTATAGATATAACAGCTACAGAGCTAAGACATCTATTAAGTAGTGCCGAAATGAATACCTTCAAACGTGTACGTGGAGATATTTGCTGTGTTGATATTATGCAGCGCGAAATAACCACCGTTGAATATGGCACAGAAGTCGAAGACGCATGGAAATTAATTCAATCAAAAAAACTCAAAGTTATCCCGGTCGTAGATAGCGCTAATCGTGTGATCGGGATTATTACCTGGCATGATTTTTTTAAACATATAAATTTAAATGCCTATGACAGTCTGCAAGATCAATTCCGCCGTTTTATTCGGCGCACCGCCAGAATCCATACAAACAAACCTGAGGTTGTAGGCCATATTATGACTCAATCCGTTGTTACTTTGCCGGAAATGGCCCATATCGTAGAACTGATTCCATTAATGTCTATGCAAGGACACCGGCAAATCCCCATTATTAATGCAGAGCAACGCCTGGTAGGTATGGTTCATCAGGCGAATCTGGTTGCTGCGTTGTATAATCAAGACTTGGCTCATGCCATGGGTAATGGGTAATGGGTAATGGGTAATAGGTCGTCTATTCAGAAATCAAGATTGCTCAGATCAATTTATTCTTTATCCCTTATATGAACACCAACCTAATATCACCATCCACGAATAATAACCAACAAAATGAATTTAAATTACGTAACGATATTAAACATCGCAAAACAAGGAAACTGGGAAAAAGCACATCATCAAATACAGCCTGGCACCGATCCTATGGCTTGTTTAGTCCATGCCTACTTGCATCGCGTAGAAGGTGATATAGCTAATGCTAAATATTGGTATAAACGGGCAGGTACGAGTATACCCGATATTACTCTGGAACAAGAATGGGAACGTCTGCATGCACTGGTTCAAGAAAATTAAAGGCGTCTGGAATATTCCGCCCGGTCAAGGTTTCGGGTATTATTTGTCTCTTGTTAACAACTAATTGAAAAAGAAGGAGCAACTTTTAATGAATACCAGTCACTGTTCTAAAGAACAAGAAACCGTTATTTGCACCTGTACTGGAACGAGCAAGGAAAAAATTGAGCAACTTATTAACAAAGGCGCTGATACTTTAGATAAGATATCATCTGCCACCGGAGCAAATACAGGTTGTGGTTCCTGTGATGTTTTAATACTGGAATTATTAAACAAATAGAAAAACTTCATGCTGTTTTTGTCATCAACACTGATACCTGATCAGGTAATGACACAAGGGGAGTCTAAATTATTGTTTCATTACTCAGATGTTTCTTTAGCTTGCTGCAGTTTCTTTGCTATACGTTGCCTTGCCGCTTCAGGTAACTGACAAGAGACAGTATGTCCGTCCATATCGCCTAACGCCTTTTGTATCATACCCAATTGCCGTGCATAGCGAAGACAGGTTTTGCATATCAGATAATGCAATTTCAGTTCCATTCGTGTCGCCCAGGGTAGCGTGGTATCCATATTCTGTGATGTCAGTTCTATTATTTCTTTACATTTATACATAAGTTATTCCTTACTAAACCAGTTTGTTTCCAGACAGAGTCTTAGTTTTACGCGGGTACGTGATAAAGTCACCCATAGCTGGTTATCTGTTTCAAAGCCTAATAAAGCGCAGCATTCTTCTGTTTCCAGGCCATCAACGGTACGCAATAACAACAGATCTGCCATACGTTGTGGTAAACGCGAAAGGCAGTCATTAAACGCGACCCAGAACTGTTCATCGTGCATGCTTTTTTCGGGCGTCCCCCATTCAATCAGATTAATTTTCCAGTGTCCCTGTTGGTCAAATTGATAGGCTAATACATTCTCAGCTGTTTCATCATCATTTAAGGTTGTGATTTCATGCCGGTTTTTTCTAAAATGATCAATGATTTTGTGCTTTAAAATCCCGACTAACCAGGTTCTTACTGTGGATTGACCTGAAAACCGATCAACGGCCTGTAGTCCTGCAAGCAGGGTTTCTTGTACCAAATCTTCTGCCGTCGCTTCTGAACGTACCCGTATTAACGCGTAACGATACAGAATATCACCATAGTCGTTAAGCCAGTTTTCAGGTGATGTGTCTGTCTGAGTCATAAGAATATCCATTCAAATAGATGAGTAGCATTAATTATAAATGATACGCATCTATCATCCCCTTGTTATTCGATATAGCTATCCTCGCTTCCAGGCATGGAATCTGGCAACCCACTGCAATAATTTCTCGGGCTGATGATTCTTTTTCCACACACCCGCGACATATTTATTGGCTTCTGCCATGGTGGGGTAGATATGAATCGTACCCAGAACTTTATTCAGGCCCAGTTTATATTTCATCGCTAGAACGAATTCGGCAATTAAATCGCCTGAATGTTCCCCGACTATGGTTACCCCTAATATTTTGTCTTTTCCAGGCACGGTCAAGACCTTAACAAAACCATCCGCTTCACCGTCGGCAATTGCACGGTCTAAATCATCTATCCCATAGACACTGGTTTCATAGGCAATGCCCTGCTCTTTTGCGTCTTGTTCATTGAGGCCGACACGCGCTACTTCAGGATCAGTAAAAGTGGCCCACGGAATCACTGAATAATCAGTTTTAAACTTTTTAAATGCACCGAATAAAGCATTGACCGAGGCATACCAGGCTTGATGTGCTGCCGTATGGGTAAACTGATAAGGCCCTGAAACATCACCACAGGCGTAAATATTTGGAAAATTGGTTTCCTGAAAATCATTAATTTGTACGGTACGTCGATCGGATAATTGCACGCCTAATTCTTCCAGACCATAGCCGGTAGTATTGGCAACACGCCCAATGGCTAATAATACTTGATCAAAAGGAATACGTACTTGCTCACCTTTATGTTCTGCCAGCAAAATTTTTTCGCCCTTTTCGATCATAAACTCTTTAGCAGTATGCCCCAGTCTGACGTCAATACCTTCTTTGATAAACCTGGCCGCGACGGCTTCCGAAACTTCAATATCTTCGCGGATCAGCAAACGCGGTGCCATTTCAACCTGTGTCACATTAACACCTAAACGGGCAAATGCCTGTGCTAACTCGCTACCAATCGGTCCACCGCCTAATACCAGCATACGTTTAGGCTGTACACGTAAGTTCCAGACGTTATCCGACGTTAAATAATCTATTTTATCCAGCCCAGGTATCGGTGGTACAAGCGGACGAGCACCAGCGGCAATGACGATAGAGCGTGTGGTGATAGTTTTCGTACCTTCTGCGGTCTTAACTTCAACTTCCCACGGTGAAATAATGTTTGCTTCACCAATAACGACATCAACGCCTAATTCAGTATAGCGTTCCACCGAATCATGGGGAGCAACCGTTTGTATAACCCCTTGTACACGCTCCATAACGTCGCTGAACTTAAAATCCGCTTTAATTTCATTAATGCCAAATTCTTTTGAGCGCTTTAACAGGGATAATAATTTGCTGGATTTGAGCAAGGCTTTAGAAGGCACACAACCGGTATTCAAACAATCCCCGCCCATTTTATGTTTTTCGATTAAAGTCACTTTCGCCTTAACCGCCGCTGCGATATAAGAGGTCACCAGCCCCGCCGATCCACCACCAATGACAACAATATTGTTAGCGAATTTTTTAGGTTTTTGCCATTTCTTATCCATTTTCTTTGCTCCTGATTGCTGTGACAATTTTTTTGGCAAGCAGAGGAAAAAGTCCTAATAATATGAAAGAGCCAAGTAATGCAGGTGATAAAACACCAGCCAGAGATTTAACTTTACCTAATTCAGTCCCTGCATTGACATAAACCACGGTACCAGCCAACATACCTATCTGACTTACCATATAAAAAGTCCAGGTTTTCATATTGGTTAAGCCCATTAACAGGTTAATCATAAAGAAAGGAAACAGCGGGACTAAGCGTAAAGAAAACAGGTAAAACCCGCCTTCGCGCTCCACCCCTTCATTAATGTCTTTAAGGGAATCGCCGAATTTTTCTGTAACGCTATCACGGAATAAAAACCGTGCCGCCAGAAAGGCCAGGGTTGCACCGATAGTCGAAGCAAAAGAAACAATTAAAGTTCCCCATAACACACCGAAAACAGCACCGCCCGCCAAGGTTAAAATTGTTGCTCCCGGGAGAGATAAACCGGTTACAGCGATATAAATCAGTGCATAAATAGCAATGGCTAATGAAGGATGTGCGGCTCGATAGTTTTCTATTGCTGATTGCTGCGCTTTCAAGGCTTCTAAAGTTAAGTAACTTCCTAAGTCAAAGTAAAAAAAAGCCCCTATAAAGGCAGCGATAAAAATCAGTAAAATAATGCGTGAAGATGTCATTTTGTTTCCGTATTGTGAGAATTATCAATAAGTCGTGCAATTATTAGAAAACTTACAAGCACGGGACAATAAATCAGGCACAGCTAAAAAAGTTGCAATTGCAGCTCGTTAAATATATGCTTATGCGTATATCAAAACGAGATTATTTATGTCACCTGCACAATTTTTTAAATGTTTATCCGATGATACACGCTTGCGTTGTGTCACCTTGTTGCAAAAAGAAGGCAAACTGTGTGTCTGCGAACTAACAGCGGCATTGGCTTTATCGCAACCAAAAATCTCTCGCCATCTGGCATCACTAAGGCAATGCAGTTTATTGCAGGACAGCCGCGAGGGTCAATGGGTTTATTATCAGATAAACCCTGAGTTACCTGACTGGGCTTCTCCACTGCTAAAAAACGCCCTGGCGGCTGTGGAATCAACTGAACTGTTTAAAGACGATCTACAACGTTTGCAGAAAATGAACAACCGCCCCGATGCACTTGCTTGCTGCTAATTTTTTTACTATCAATATATGCTTATACGCATATTAATTTATCTTTACAGGAAATCTAATGAAACGATTACATATTCACCTTGCGGTAGAAAACCTTGAACAAAATATCACATTTTACAGCACCATGTTCGGCTGCCGGCCAACGATACAACATGACGACTATGCTAAATGGATGCTGGAAGATCCGCGGGTTAACTTTGCGATTTCTAATCGTAGCACACAACTTGGACTCGATCATCTGGGTATTCAGGCAGAGAATGAACAGGAATTACAGGCGATCAAACAACAACTTGACGCTACTCAGGCACCCATTGAAGCTCAGGAAGGTGCAGCGTGCTGTTATGCGCGTTCGGATAAATACTGGATTACTGACCCGCAGGGTATTGCCTGGGAATCATTTCATTCACTGAATGACATTCCGACCTTTAACGATCAAAAAGCGGCATCTGACGGTGAAAATCCTTTTGCTTGTCGCCCGGCGGAAAATAACAAATCATCGTGCTGTAGCTAACCTTATGCGCAAAAGCTCATTAGTTAGCAAAGGTACCCTATAAAAGGAATAAACATGTTAAACGTATTTGTTATTTGCACCGGCAATTCTTGCCGTAGCGTCATGGCCGAAGCCTTATTCAATCATTTAGGCCAGGGGCGTATTCAAGCCTTTTCGGCAGGCAGTCACCCGATAGGCAAAATAAATGCCGGCGCACTGGCCACATTGAAGCGTCATCATTTACCTTGCGCAGGCTATACAAGTCAGTCCTGGGAAGATTTTACAGATAAGATCATGGATATTGTGATTACCGTGTGCGATAACGCTGCCGGTGAAACCTGTCCTGTCTATCTGAGCAAAGCTGTCCGGGCCCACTGGGGTGTATCGGATCCGGGGCATGTCGAAGGTACCGTAGACGAAAAAATCACCGCCTTTGAAAAAACCTTTGGCATATTGCAGCTGCGCATACAAAAAATGCTGGCGTTACCACTGGAGACCATGCGTCCCGAAGAACTGACGACCCAACTTAACGCAATCGGCAAACTATCAATAACCGAAGATGAGGACTAAATCATGAGGGAAAAACAACATAATATGGGGTTTTTTGAACGCTATCTGACACTCTGGGTGGGTTTGTGTATCGGTGCTGGTATTCTGCTGGGGGCTTATGCCCCGGAATTTGCCAAAACACTGGATGGTATGAGTATCAATGTCAATGGCGCGCCAGTAGTCTCAATACCCATTGCTGTGTGTCTGTTTTTTATGATGTATCCGATTATGGTGAAAATCGATTTTGCTGAAGTGGTAAAAGCAGGAAAAAGCATCAAACCGGTGACGCTGACATTGATTGTCAACTGGACCATTAAACCCTTTACCATGTATGCCATTGCTTATCTGTTTCTGGGCATATTGTTCCAACAGTTTATTGGAACGGATGCAGTTGATTTGGTAAAAATGCCCTTTGGTTTAGATTTACCTGTAGGCGATCATTACGGATCAGGTACTGTGGTGATACATGAAGGCATCAAAATGCTGGAAGTTCCGCTATGGCGTAGCTATCTCGCCGGTTGTATTCTACTGGGCGTGGCACCTTGTACAGCCATGGTGTTAGTTTGGGGTTACCTGGCTAAAGGTAATGCCGGACATACTTTAGTAATGGTCGCCATCAATTCACTGGTTATGCTGGTGCTATATGGTGTTATTGGCGGCTTTCTGTTGGGCGTGGGGCAACTACCCGTACCTTGGGAGGCGCTGTTATTATCCATTAGTATTTATGTCGCCTTACCCTTGTTCGCGGGTTACTTTTCACGCAAATGGATTATTGCGCATAAAGGCCTGGATTGGTTTGAACAGAAATTTCTGCATATTCTGACCCCGATCACAATCATGGCCTTATTGTTGACGCTGGTTTTACTTTTTTCCTTTAAAGGATCGGTCATTATTGACAATCCTTTAACCATTTTATGGATTGCCATTCCTTTAGCAATACAAACCCTGCTGATTTTTAGCATCACCTATATCGCCGCAAAAGCATGGAATTTTTCTTATGAAAATGCCGCACCTTCCGCGCTGATTGGCGCATCCAATCATTTTGAGGTAGCTATTGCTACAGCAGTGATGTTATTTGGCCTGTCATCAGGGGCTGCGCTGGCAACAGTTGTGGGTGTGCTTATTGAAGTACCTTTGATGCTGGCACTTGTGGGTTTTTGCAAACGCACAAAAGGCTGGTTTCTGGTAATAGAATAGATTCAACATCAGAACACCTGAATCCAGTCTAATAAAATCAAAAGTTTACTGACTTTTCAATATAATAGGGTGAGACTTAAATGCGTAGGTTGGTGCTGAGCTTGCGAAGCCCAACAGGATATTTCGCCGAATTTGTTGGGCTTCGTGCCTCAGCGCCAACCTACATTAGACTTACAGGGTATCAAGTTATTTTCCGTGAGATCAGGTTGTCTGAACATAGAACCTGCAATGTCAACAGCTGCAGCACGACTCGCAGTAGTGGACATTATCTCAGACCTTGCGCAACTATTTCCCCTATTCAAAGGGTTAGCTGCGGATTAGGGTGTTATTTAACTTTACTTCCTTAGTTGAATATTTTTTTTGAATCGTAAACAGGTAGGTATTCTTATATAAACTAATTTTACGCAATAAGAACGATGCATCATTTATCAGTTCACCTTATGAACCCTTATCTGGATAGTATTATAGGTACTTGTATTTTTTCCTTCTGACTTTCTTTTTCACACTTCTGTAATATATAAGATATTTATAATTAACTGATATTACTCACTTTTTAATTAATCTATGTTATATAACTTATCATTAAAAGTTATATGTCTTATTTCTTGTATAAACACCTTTTTTCAGGCTTACCGAACAAATATAACTACGTTATTTAACCTATTTTGCTTAAAATATGGCCCCTATCCATGGGCTTACGACATAGTTTAAATCCTGATTATTTATTTTAATAGCCGACAATCATTTTGCACGCATAAAAAAAATAAATACAAGTAATTGTTATAACAGCAATTAAATCCTCGAATAGATGATTAATCATTGCATAAAATTACCTTAATAATTTTACGGTACAGAAAATGCCTTAAATTCAAAAGCCAGTGCGTATAGATCGTGCTGCTATACTTTAAATAAAAAATAAAAACAGGAAATGTATATGATTACAAACATGTCAATAAAGAAAATAGCACTTTATTCATTAACAGGTGTTGCACTCGCAGCCAGTCAGAGTAGTTTTGCGCATACACGCTTGCAAACACCGGTGATTGGTGAAAATAGTGCAAATCATGGTAGCAACTATAATAATGAAGTTATTGGGCATACTTGTACTACAGCTGGTGGTGAGCACCTTAATGCTATTGGCACGGTTGTTGTTTTCCCTGACGGCGTAGATTCTACGCTTACGGTTGATGGTGAAGCATCTGCAAAAGGAGTTATTGATTATGTGTCTAACTGGGGAAGCCCAGTACAATTAATTCAAAATAATGATGTTTTTCCTATGCAAGATGAAATTACTGATTCACTTGGAAATGTTATTGGATTTTGGGCCGGCGGCGGTGAAGGTTTGAAGCATAACTTAACCGGAGTGATCCCTTTTAGAACCAGTGGGGTGATTATTGAGCCAACTTCATGCGCCAAGAGCGTAACGTTTAGAATTGCAATTGCAGATATCTGCAAACTTACTAAAGATACTGAGTTCTCAACAGATGCACTTAACTTATGGACACCTGCAGTAGGTTCAAAATTTGAAATCGAAGGTTCTAGTGGTTATGATTCACCAGCAACCCTAAAAGTAGAGCGTAGCACTGACATGCCAGAAGAGTGTGGCGAGGGCGTTGACGTGGTCGTAACACCATCTGCAGCACAGCTTAATCGCGACATGCCTGTAAAAATTGGCGGTATACAAGTTTGGCCAAGCCTATAAATCAATAGAATTTTTAATTTTCGTTAAATTTATATTCAAATTGGGCGGTAATTTAAAATAGCGTATTTATGCATTGCCATTCTTTTTGCCATACAAACCCTGCTGATCTTTAGCATCACCTATATCGCAGCAAAAGCATGGAATTTTTCTTATGAAAATGCCGCACCCTGGACGCTGATTGGTACAATCCAATCATTTTGAGGGTGCGATTGCTATAGCTTGATGCTATTTGGTCTGTCGTCAGCGGTTGCGCTGGCAACAGTTGTGGGTGTGCTGATTGAAGTACTTTTGATGCTCGCACTTGTGGTTTTTTGCAAACGTACAAAAGGCTGGTTTCAAGTAATAGGATTGATTCCGCATTGAACCTACAATGTCCTACTGCTGTAGCACGACCCGCAGCAGTAGACATTATCTGGCCTTGCTCAATTATTCAGCATATTCACATGGTTAGCCACGGTTTATCTGACAGTTCTATTAACTGCCCAGTCATATTCAATATCTGCATCTATAGATAGGATACCGGCAAATCCGTACGATAGCAGCGAATAAACTTATCTACGCCGTCTGATTTTAGGAATGCATACTTAATAGAATCCGAAAGTTTAGATAATATTGCCCTGCCAGTCCTCAATGGACTGGCAGGACTTTCTCATGTTAGTTAATTTTACTTCCTTGATCGATTTTTTTTACGAACCGTAAACAGATAGAAATTCTTCTATAAACTAATTTTACGCGACAAGAATGATATATCGATTATCAGCTCATCTTCTGAATCCTAGCCTGGATAGTATTATAGATGCTCGTATTTTCTCCCTCTGACTTTCTTTTTCACACTTCTGTAATATATAAGATATTTATAATTAACTGATATTACTCACTTTTTAATTTATCTATGTTATATGACCTATTATTATAAGCCATATATCTTATTTCCAGTATAAATCGCCTCTTCTACGCATCTCCAACAAATATAACAATGTTATATAACCTATTTTGCTTAAAATATAGACCCTATCCAGTGGGCTTGCAACAGAGTTTAAATCCTGATTATTTATTTTACTAGCCAACAATCAGTTTGCACACATGATAAAAAATAAATACAAGTAATTGTTATAATAGTAATTAAACCTTCGAACATTTGATTAATCATTGCATAAAATTACCTTAATATTTTTACGGTACAACAAATGCTTTACATTAAAAACCAGTGCGAATAGAACGTGCTGCAATGCTTGAATAAAAATTCAAATAGGAAATGTAAATGATTACTAACATGTCAATAAAGAAAATAGCGCTTTATTCTTTGACAGGTGTTGCACTGGCAGCCAGCCAAAGCACCTTTGCACATACACGTTTGCAAAACCCGGTGATTGCCGAACAAGGTACTAGCTACAATAATGAAGTTATTGGGCATACTTGTACTACGGCTGGTGGCGAGCACCTTAATGTAATTGGCACGGTTGTTGTTTTCCCTGATGGCGTAGATTCTACGCTTACCGTTGGTGGTGAAGCATCAGCTAAAACAGTGGCTGATTATGTGTCTAACTGGGGAAGTCCGGTACAATTGATTCAAAATAATGATGTTTTTCCAATGCAAGATGAAATTACTGATTCACTTGGAAATGTTGTTGGATTTTGGGCAGGCGCGGGTGAAGGTTTGAAGCATAACTTAACCGGAGTGATTCCTTTTAGAACCAGTGCTGTGAATATTGAACCTACTTCATGCGCCAAGAGCGTAACGTTTAGAATTGCAATTGCAGATGTCTGCACACTTACTAAAGACACTGAGTTCTCAACAGATGCACTTAACTTATGGACACCTGCAGTAGGTTCAAAATTTGAAATCGAAGGTTCTAGTGGTTATGATTCACCAGCAACCCTAAAAGTAGAGCGTAGCAGTGCACTGCCTGAAAAGTGTGGCGAGGGCGTTGATGTAATCGTAACACCATCAGCGGCACAGCTTAATCGCGACATGCCTGTAAAAATTAACGGCACACAAATTTGGCCATTATAAATCAATAGACTATTTTTTCCGGTTAATAAACTCCTGCGCTTTATATACAGGAGTTTATTAATTAACCTTCAATTTATATGAAAATTAAGCGGCGGTTTAATAAAAGAGTATTTGATTTGTAATATAATGGCCAATTGCTTTTTATGAGTTAAAAAATGAGGATAAATCATGACAAATCGATTAATAAACAAAGTGGCATTTAGCGCTGCCATATTAAGCATTGGAATATATGGCACTGCTCATGCACATAGCGGTGGAGCAACATTAGATGCGGGAGGTACTAATCGAAGTGCAACTGCATTAGCCGGAATAACCTGTTTTGATGATGGCAATGGAGAGCCAGCAAAATTATTTGTACAGCTTCAAGATCAATCTGAGCCTGTTGATGGACTATTACTTAGCGTGCAAATTTATAAAGGCAACAAAGCAACCAGTATTACTGACCCAGTTTCAGGCGATGCTGATTATAGCCCTGCTGTTGAATTAGCTGCCGGTCCGGGAGTTTACTGGGTTATGCTGGATAAAACGGCTGCTGGACCAAGACGGTTTGATTTAATCTGGCATTGTGTAACTGCAGATGACATACATACCGGCACCGATATTGTCGTTAAACAATTTCAGTAAATGCTACGCATGCTTCATTTCAAATCCTGTTATTTTTTGCTGGCATTGTTAGTGAAACGAATACTATGTTTCACTAGTCTTGCATTTATAAGCTTTAACGCTATTGCTTCCGCTGGAGAAACAGGTGAAATTAGCCCTCCTTGCACGTTGAGCTCACTGACATCTGAACAAAAAACGGATGTTAAACAATATGCAGGTCAAGTTGTGTATCTTGATTTCTGGGCTTCCTGGTGTCCGCCTTGTGCCAAATCGTTTCCCTTTTTGAATCAACTGCATCGTGATCTGCAGGCTGAAGGGCTTGTTGTTATCGGGGTTAACATGGATGAGCATGTAGCAGATGCGACAGACTTTTTACAGCGCTATCCTGCAGAATTTTTGCTCGCCAGTGACCAGACAAAACAATGTGCAACAGATTTGAATGTGCGCGCAATGCCCTCTTCCTATCTAATTGATCGAAACGGTGTAATCCGTTATGTGCACTTAGGTTTTCGCTCCGGGGATCGTGAACAATTGCTTGATCAGGTACAACAATTATTAGCCGAACCTGTTATGGCAAATCAGGGGCAGTAATCATTCACAATGCTCATGGCAAGCGATCCTGCTACTGCATCATTGCGGTTTTGTTCCTGTAAAATCAAGTTATCGCTAAAAAATACTTGTCTTTGAGCGCGAAAGTACGGGCTGAATACACCGATAGAATATCAGGATAGAGCGTGGCATTATCCCGAATTTCAAGCTGGGAGTACTATAAGCCTCTAAATACCGCAATGCATGCCATTGATAGATGACTATCCAGGTTTATTTATTCTGAAAACCGCAGTTGACCGCTATAAAATACTATAAGTGACTGAATATTAAATATAATGATTGAAAATACTTATCACCTGTTCGGTGAGTATACTTCGTTACAGCTGTTGCCAAGGGCTAAGGCCATTGCCTGCGAACTGTACCTTGCCTTTCGCGCTCAGGTTTTCCACAAATTCCATACTCAACTGAGGTTTCCAGGTTTATGTTCATAACTCACCCTCCCAGACTGCTGTTATTGACAATTTTACTATTGTCATCGGCTGCCTGCAGCTCAGTGGCTCCATGGGAAAGAGGCAATCTGGCCAAACCGCAAATGGCTATAGACCCGCATCCTATGCAGAACAGTTTGCGTGGCCATGTGTATGGTAGCCGTGAAGCAGCAGGAGCAATTAGTGCTGGCGGCGGCGGTGGCTGTGGCTGCTATTAAACGCCCTGCCCCTGCTAAAAATAATGCACTACAGGCTTTAACCTCCGCTGCATTAGTATTACCAGGGCTCGTCTCTTCACCCGTCAAGGCACTGGAAGTTAACACTGTTGATTTCCAATACAGTCATTATCAGGAAGGCGAGCGTGACTTAATCAATATTAATAGTGGCCTGGCACCTATTGAAGTAGATACTATTCATTTAAATTCCAATCTCAGCCTGGCTGATAGAATCAAATTTGCCTTTAATTATGTGCAAGACACCTGGTCAGGTGCTACACCTGTTACTACAGCACCGCTGGTAACAGGGGGGAATTCTCCCATATTAGTCAATACTCCAAGTGGCGTTATTACAGTTGGGGCCTCACCGATAATCACCGGTAATATTGCCTTGAATCGTGATTTACTGCCACTCAGTCAAGCAGGAATACCCAATACTCAAACAGTTGACGTGTTATCAACAGCCTCTCCCGAAACCCGCAATCAGGTAGATATGAGGCTGGGCTATGAGTGGGATGAAGCAGCGCTGGATCTGACGGGCGGAGTCTCTATAGAACGTGATTATACCTCAGGGTTTGGTGGACTTATTGGGCGCTGGGATTTGAATCAAAAACTCACCAGCCTGAATGCCGGGGTTAATTATACCTATAGCGAAACATCGGCCATACTTGACCATGATGCAACCCCCTACATAACAAAAACAGCTTATATAGATCAAATTGAATTACGCGGCGGTTCCGAGATTTTTCATGGCAACCGTCAGGACTGGGCTACCAGTGTTGGCATTAGCCAGATACTCAACAAAAATGCTGTACTGGATGCAACGCTTAGCTATATTAACAGCAGTGGCTATTTGGGTAATCCCTATAAAGTCGTGACGGCGATATTCGTTGATCCCAAACAACTGGAAAGTGGACAAGAGGTTCTGAGTGGCAATGTTCAAGCCTTGATGGAGCAAAGGCCTGATAAGCGTAATCAAGTGGCTATCGGCGGAAAATATGTGCAGTATATCGAGCCACTTGATGCGGCCATGCATTTAAGCTATCAGTTTTCTCATGATGACTGGGGTATAAATGCGCATATTTTCGAAGCTGACTGGGTACAACCCCTGGGCCTTGGCTGGACGATTACTCCTAGAATTCGCTATTACAGTCAGAATGAAGCCAATTTTTATCAGCCTTACTTAACGGTAGAACAACCTTATAGTCAGCAGGCAGTTGATGATCAGGGGCGTGAAATCTGGGTCGATGCCAGCAATCCGGATAACGGTGTGGAATATGTACGTGATGAAAATTATAATTTGCTTGATGCTGAAGGTAATATCGTTGATGAAAGTGAACTGAATGTGCGTAATAAAACCATCGCCTTTGATGCTTCAGAATTGCCTGATCATTTCTCCAGTGACCACCGACTATCTGGTTTCGGCGCACTAAGCGGAGGCTTGAGCATTACCAAACAATTTTCTCGCGGAATTGGTTTACAAGCCAGCTTTGAATATTACTCGCATGCCGGAGGTCTGAAACTAGGCGGTGGCGGAGAAGGCGCCTACGCCGATTTTGACTATTATGTCGCCAGTGCGGCCTTAACAGTCGATCTGTCTGCAGCTGCTAATTCAATTAGTCAAAATACCCATCATCATCACGGTGGTGATGATCACCAGCAACATATGCATAATACCCCGGCAGGATTGCGTTTTGCTCATATGATGCCACAAGCGGACAGCTGGATGATCGGTTATCAATTTATGTATGGTAGTAGAGATGGCGGAATGCGCCATGGCAAAAATTCTGCAAGTGATCTGGAAGTGGTACAAAATGGCTGTACCGATGCGCTACCATGCCGCTTTACGCCGAGTGATATGAATATGACCATGAGCATGATTAATATCATGTATGCTCCCACTGACTGGTTGAACCTGATGTTAATGCCACAGTTTGTTTCCAAAAGTATGCATATACGCGAACTGGAGGGACGTCCACCCCCAAGTATTGATGTACATGAACATACCGGTGTTGGGGGGCATGAAACAGGAGGAGTGGGTGATACCCTGTTCGGAGCTTTAGTCGATGTTTGGGAACGGCCGGGGCATGAGGTGCATATGGGGTTAATGTTTAGCGCACCGACAGGCGCTGTAGACCTGGAGTTTAGAAGAATTGCACGAATAGATGGTGGAATCGTGCATTTTGGTATGCAGCTGGGGAGTGGTACCTGGGACTTTTTACCCAGCCTGACCTATAACGGTATGTACGATGACTGGTCTTGGGGAGCACAGCTCAGCGGAACTGTGCGCATGCAACAGGAAAACAGCACCGGTTATCGACTGGGCAATATTTTCCAGGCGACAACATGGGGAAATTATAATTTCACGCCGTGGCTCTCTGCATCATTACGTGGCGTTTATACCTGGCAGGATTCAATACACGGCGACTATAACGGTTTTAATGCAGGAGCTGGACCCATGGATTATCCGGATAATTATGGCGGCAGTTTCTGGGATGTGGGCTTTGGTTTAACGGCACGCGTGGTCAAAGGTGATCTGGTCGGAAATAGCGTTAGTTTCGAATGGCTGCAACCGGCAGGCGATGACTTTAATGGTTATCAGCTGGCACGTGATGGCGCATTAAGTGTTACCTGGAATTTCAGCTTCTAAACAGATGAAAAACCTGCTTTAGAATAATCCTAGAAACCGCAGTTGACCGCTATAAAGCATTATAAGTGAATGAATATAAAATATAATGCTCGTAAATGCTGGTCACCTGTTGGGTGACTATATTCCGCTTCACGGCTGTGTGGATAAATCTGAGCACGAAATACTGCGTTACAGCTCTTGCCAAGGGCTACGGCCATTGCCTGCGAGCTGTGCCTTGTCTTTCACACTCAGATTTTCCACAAAATCCGTGCTCAACTGAGGTTTCTAGGATAATGCAATTATATCATTATGAATTCAATGCGATGGGGACAGTCTGTAGCATTCAGTTATATGCAAAAAATACGCGGCTAGCCAAACATATTTCAACTGCTGTTATTGCAGATGTTAATCGCCTGGAACAGAAATATTCGCGTTACCGGTCTGATAGCCTGCTATCTAACATCAATCGTCTAGCGGCAAAAGGCGGACAAATTCAGGTGGATGATGAAACCGCCAGTTTATTAAATTATGCGGCAACCTGTTATCAACAAAGCGATGGATTATTTGATATTACGTCTGGCGTTTTGCGCCAGATCTGGCAGTTTCAACAGCAAGCCCTGCCGGATGAAGAACAGATAGCAGCTATCCGTAATAGAATAGGCTGGCAGCATTTAAATTGGTCGGCACCCTATCTAGAATTTCCAGAGCCGGGATTAGAACTTGATTTTGGTGGTATTGTTAAAGAGTATGCAGTTGATCGTGCTGCTGTTATTGCACAGGAATCAGGTATGCAATACGGTATTATCAATCTGGGCGGTGATATTCGAGTGCTAGGCCCACACGCTAATGGTCAGCCCTGGGTAGTAGGTATTCAACACCCACGAGAACAACAACAAGTCATACAAAAAATACACTTAAGTCAGGGAGCATTAGCCAGTAGCGGTGATTATGAGCGTTGCATTATTGTAAATAACCAGCGTTACGGCCATGTATTCAACCCCCGGACTGGCTGGCCAGTTAGTCATTTAGCCGCCGTTAGCGTGGTCAGTGAATTATGTGTAGTAGCCGGCAGTGCCGCGACCATTGCCATGCTAAAAGAAAGTGCAGGCACTCAATGGCTGGCACAACTTGGATTACCCTGTTTATGGGTAGATGTTGAAGGGAAAAGTGGTGGTTCACTGCTGGATCAGCAGCAATAAACTGGTTAATCAGTAGTTGGGGCGGGCCACCTAGATAGCATATATTCTCATTTGATCATGTGACTAAAACCGGCAAAGCACACAGAACAAATTAAAACTGATGTAATGCAGGTATTGCTTAATAACAATTATACTTACCTCACCTCTGGTGTTAGAGTTACACCATCAAAAAAATAAAGCTATACAAGTTAACCTGAGTTCGGGATAAGAAAAGGTGGGCAGTCTTTTGAAAATCTGAAAAAATAGAAACAACCAAGAATTTATTTTTTCTAAGACTGCCCAATGCTAAGTTTAACCCGATTATTTTGTGATGTAGATGATTTTTGTAAAACCTTTTTACCCCACTGGGAGAAAACCCAAATAGAAAACGGTGAAAAGAAAAGACGGAAAAAGCGTTGCATTAGCCCCAGTGAAATAATTACTTTGATTGTTTACTATCATCAGTCAGGGTATGACACATTTAAATGGTTTTATTTACGCTACTTGCCCAAAAACTTATCTAAAGCTTTCCCAAAGGTGCCGAGTTATAACCGTTTCATTGAATTATTGCCCGATATTATCGGTCCTTTAACGGCTTTTATGCAAACACGTTGTGGCCGAAGTGAAGGTATTGCATTTGTTGATTCAACACCCCTTTGCGTTTGTAAAAATATTCGTATTCCGCGCCATAAAACTTTCAAAGATGTGGCCCAACGAGGCAAGTCTTCTACGGGCTGGTTCTATGGGTTTAAATTACACATTATTGTGGATGATCGAGGGGAAATACTTTCTTTTTCAATCACGAAAGGGAATGTTGATGACCGTAAACCCGTACCAAAATTGGCTAAAAATCTGATTGGAAAGCTTTTTGGCGATAGAGGATATATTTCTAAAAAACTCACTGAACTTTTAGCAACCGATGATGTTGAGTTAATCACAACTCTCAAGAAAAATATGAAACCACGAGTCATAGCTGCTTTTGATGCACTTTTATTGAGAAAGCGTAGCATTATTGAAACTATCAATGATCAACTTAAAAATATTTTTCAGCTTGAGCACTCTAGACATCGTTCGCTTACGAATTATATGATCAATATTGTTGCTTGTTTAGTTGCTTATTCTTACCAGGAAAAAAAGCCTGCACTCAACTTACGTAGAGAAGATTTATTACCTTTGTTATGACGTCTTATCCCGAACTCAGGTTACAAGTTATATTCAACGAGCTTAATTCAAACTATGGACAAAAAAAAGCTTACGGAACGAGACATTTGCACCAAATACATACTCCCCGCTATAAAAAAGGCTGGCTGGGATATACACTCTCAAATACGTGAAGAAGTCCAACTGACCGCTGGCCGTGTTATTGTCCGTGGACAAATGGGGCTCCGTAGTAAAGGCAAGCGTGCCGACTTTGTGCTTTACCATAAACCAAATATGCCCTTGGCTATTATCGAAGCCAAAAAGAATACCCTGCCGATAGCAGCAGGTATGCAGCAAGGTCTGTCTTACGCTGACTTACTCGAAGTGCCATTTATCTTCAGCTCCAATGGAGATGGCTTTATTTTTCATGATAAAACCGGGTTATCTTCTCAAGTAGAACAAGAACTCAGCCTGGAACAATTCCCCAGCCATACCGAACTATGGCAAAAATACCAGCAATGGAAAGGCTACCAGGCTCAAGAACTGGAAACGATTACCCAGGACTACTATGAAGATGGTAGTGGTAAATCTCCTCGTTATTATCAGGTCCACGCGATTAATAAAATGGTTGAAGCAGTTGTAAAAGGCGAAGATCGCGCATTGCTAGTGATGGCAACAGGAACGGGTAAAACCTACACCGCGTTTCAAATTATCTGGCGACTATGGAAAGCAGACATCAAAAAACGTATCCTGTTTTTAGCGGATCGTAATATTCTGGTTGATCAAACCAAAACTAATGATTTTAAGCCTTTTGGTACAGCGATGACCAAAATTACCGGGCGCAAGATTGATACCTCTTATGAGATATTCCTGTCACTCTATCAAGCCATTACAGGGCCTGAAGAAGAACAAAAAGCCTATAAACAATTTTCGCCTGAATTTTTTGATCTGATTGTTATAGACGAATGCCATCGTGGTAGTGCGGCAGATGATTCCGCCTGGCGTGAAATTCTGGATTATTTTAATACCGCCACCCATGTTGGTTTAACCGCTACACCCAAAGAAACCGAAGAGGTTTCAAACTCTACTTACTTTGGCGATCCTGTTTATACTTATTCGCTAAAGCAAGGTATAGACGATGGTTTTTTAGCGCCTTATAAAGTGGTACGGATTGACCTTGATAAAGACCTGCAAGGCTGGCGACCAACCAAAGACCAATACGATAAAAATGGTGCGCTGATAGCAGATCGTATCTATAACCAGCAAGATTTTGATCGAACACTGGTTATTGAGGAAAGAACCCAACTGGTGGCCAAAATTATCAGTGACCATCTTAAAGCCACAGACCCCATGGCGAAAACCATCGTTTTCTGCCAGGATATTGATCACGCCAATCGCATGCGCCAGGCTCTGGTGAATGAAAACCCCGAACAGGTGGCTAAAAACCGGAAATATGTGATGAAAATTACCGGCGACGATACAGAAGGAAAAGCTGAACTGGATAATTTTATCGACCCGGAACAAGCCTATCCTGTGATTGCCACTACCTCTGAATTAATGAGTACAGGGGTCGATGCCAAAACCTGTAAATTAATCATTCTGGATCAACGCATAAAATCCATGACCAAATTCAAACAGGTGATTGGTCGTGGCACACGGATTGACGAAGATTATGGCAAGCTCTGGTTTACCATCATGGATTTCAAAAAAGCCACTGAACTGTTTGCCGATGAAGACTTTGATGGCGAAGCCGAAGTGATATACCAACCCAAAGGCGGTGACTCGACTGTTCCACCCGAAGATGAGGAAGATGATGATACCGACTCAAATAACAGTCAAGGTTCTGATGATAGTTATACAGATGGCTCAGGTGGTTTAGGTGATGGTATAGATGAACCCCCCAAAAAATATATCGTAAAAGGTGTATCGGTGAAAGTCGTCTCAGAACGTGTGCAATATATCGGCAGCGACGGCAAACTCATTACTGAATCACTTAAAGATTACACCAGCAAAACTGTCAAACAGGAATATGCTACCCTCAATGATTTTTTGCGTAAATGGAATGATACCGATCAGAAACAGGCGGTGATTGAAGAACTGGAAGAACAGGGTGTTATCTGGCAAGCATTAGAAGATGAAGTAGGCAAGGATTATGGTGCTTTTGATCTAATCTGCCATATTGTCTACGGCCAGCCACCGTTAACCCGCAAGGAGCGTGCTGATCAGGTGCGTAAACGGGATATATTCAGTAAATATGGTGAGCAAGCACAAAAAGTGCTGGAAGCCTTATTAGAAAAATATGCCGATGAAGGCATTACCCCGATTGAAAATGTTGCAGTTCTTAAAGTACAACCTTTCAGTGAAATGGGTCGCCCTATAGAGCTGATTAAAGGCTTCGGCGGCAAAGCACAATATCAACAAGCCGTTAAAGATCTGGAACAAGTGCTTTATAGTTAAATTTTATCCACGGATAATAAAAAAAGAGTCCACGAAAAACACGAAAGGCACGAAATAAGAGCGAAAGATTTAAATTATTTGTAGCTATGAATGATGACAGCTTATTGAGAATATACGTAACTGTTTTGGGGTGTAACGTTCGTGTTTTTCGTGCCTTTCGTGGACAAAAAATGATAAATGAGCGCTGACGGTTGTTATATATGCACATTTAAACTATTATATGTGCATATATAACATAAAGAAGAGTGTAATATGTCTGCATTAGAACAACTTAAACCTACACCAGAAACAGTCCTGGCTAAAGCAGTGTTGAAGGCCTCTGAACAGTTAGGATTAAAGCAGGCTGAATTAGCGGCAGTATTGGGTGTGCATCGCACGGCTATTAGCCGCCTAAAACAAAATCAATCACTTGATCCTATGTCCAAGCAAGGGGAAATTGCCCTTCTGGTGGTACGCATCGCCAGAGCTTTGTTTGCGTTAACAGGGGGTGATTCAGAGTGGATCAAACACTTTATGCACACGCACAATAATGTCACCGGTGGTATACCCGCCAAACAAATAGCAAGCATTCAAGGCCTGATGACGGTTGTGCAGTTTGTTGATGCCATTCGGGGAAAAGTTTAATGCTATGGGATACGTGCAACGGAGCGCAGCAGATAGGATATTTAAACGGGACACTCTATCGCCTGGTTGAAAGCCAGGAACAAATTGCCACCTTGGGCTATGTTGACACGCTGGATGAACAAGCCCTGCTTGAAGAAATGCTGGAGAACACCAAGCCCGTCTACAGGGAAAATTTAAGTGCCTATCACTACTTGCTGTCCACGCCTTTTCGTTACCCGCCATTAAAATGGGGCTCACGCTTTGGCGGTGTGCATGAGCCCAGTATTTTTTATGCTGGTGCCAGTGTTAATGTCACATTGGCTGAATCGGCTTATTATCGCTTTGTATTTTGGAATTCAATGGCGGGTACGCCGATTAAAAACCAGATCCGCACAGAGCATTCGCTTTTTTCAGTCGATTATCAATCACAGCAAGGCGTCAGCTTGCAGCAAGCTCCCTTTGATAATTATGCAGATGAAATCGCCAGCCCAACTCAGTACATCCAGTCACAACAGTTAGGTTCAGCGATGCGAGCATCAGGTGTTGAAGCATTTGAATACCCGTCAGCGCGTGATCCACAACAAGGTATCTGTGTTGGCCTGTTTACAGCGCGTGCATTTAGACATAAAAATCCAGAGAACATGAGTCAATGGCTATGTGAAACAGCTGCCAGTGAAGTGCTCTTTAAGCAGCTTGGTTCAAGCGTAATAACAAGCTACAAGCTTGAAACGTTTCTCGTTGACGCCATACTCCCCATGCCCGCGTAACAACCTATCACCCAAAAAACAAAACAAAATATGTCAATTTCCAATATCGTAAAATCCATCCAGGACATTATGCGTAAAGATGCAGGTGTCGATGGCGATGCCCAGCGCATAGGCCAAATGGCCTGGCTATTATTCCTGAAAATCTTTGATGCACAGGAAGAAGAGCTAGAAATGATGGATGACAACTACGAGTCACCCATTCCAGAAGCGTTACTTTGGCGCAACTGGGCAAGTAATAGAGAAGGCATAACTGGCGATGGTATGCTCGACTTTATCAATGGAAAATTATTTCCTGGTATAAAAAACCTACATGCCACACCGACTAGCAATGCGCGTGGTTTTGTCGCTAAAGAAGCCTTTAGTGATGCCTTTAACTACATGAAAAACGGCACACTACTGCGCCAGGTCGTGAATAAAGTTGATGAAATAGATTTTAACTCCTCCAGTGAACGCCATACCTTTGGCGATATTTATGAAACCATTCTAAAAGACCTGCAATCCTCAGGAAATTCAGGTGAGTTTTACACGCCAAGAGCCGTCACTCGTTTTATGGTGGATGTGATTAATCCCAAGTTAGGCGAAAAAGTCATGGACCCTGCTTGTGGCACAGGCGGTTTTTTAGCCTGTACTATGGATCATATTAAAGAATCGGGCAGTGTTAATACCCCCGAAGACAATCAAATATTACAAAAGCAGATTTATGGGGTAGAGAAAAAACAATTACCGCATTTGCTGTGTACAACTAATATGTTGCTGCATGGTATCGAAGTGCCCAGCCAAATCTTGCACGATAACACCTTAGCACGACCTCTGCGTGACTGGGGGCCAAGAGATCGAGTAAAGGTCGTAGTTGCTAATCCACCATTTGGTGGCATGGAAGAAGATGGCATCGAATTGAATTTCCCTGCCGCGACCCGCACTCGCGAAACCGCTGATTTATTTCTGCAATTGATTGTACATATTTTAGAAGCCAATGGCAGGGCCGCCATAGTATTACCCGATGGCACTTTATTTGGTGAAGGCGTAAAAACCAAAATTAAAGAAAAACTACTGGATGAATGTAACCTGCATACCATTGTCCGCCTACCTAATTCAGTCTTTGCGCCTTATACCAGCATAAAAACCAATATCCTGTTTTTTGAAAAAGGCTCACCCACCCAAGAAACCTGGTATTACGAACAACAATTAGCAACAGGGGTAAAAGCCTATAACAAAACCAAGCCGATGAAACTGGCCGAGTTTGATAGCTGTAAACAATGGTGGGGTGGTGAACAGCGTAAAGACCGTGTAGAAAACGAGCAAGCGTGGAAAGTTTCTATCGAGGAGATTAAATCCAGCAATTACAACCTTGATGTTAAAAACCCACATCAAATTGACATTGATCATGGTGATCCTGATGAGCTGTTGGCAGATTACCAAAACCTGCAAGGTAAAATAGCCAATACTTTAGATCAGCTAAAAGCGGAACTGGAAAAAGCATTGACTGAGGCCCAGCAATAATGGAGATGGATAAGCTAGTGCCAGAGGCGGGGAATTTGGCGGGATTTATTGATCAGTTTCCTGTTTTTGCTAGTGCGCCTGGTGGAATTGAAAAAATTAAAGAAATGGTGCTTCAACTTGCTGTAATGGGCAAACTTGTTGAGAATAGCCTAAAACTCCACTTCTCTTTTGGATGATTTGATTACAAAAAAAGAGATGTTAATAAAGTCCAAAATTCTCAAACGCGCTAAATATTCAGGTGAAATCGATGAAGATGAGAAACGTTTTTTAATACCTGACAATTGGGTATGGGCTAGAGCATCAGATATTTATGATATTCGAGATGGTACTCACGATAGTCCTAAATATCAAGATAACGGACTTCCTTTAGTTACCAGTAAGAATATTTATTCTGGGAAGTTAGATTTAACAAATGTTAAGTACATATCAGACGAAGACCATGCAAAAATTTCTGAACGTTCAAAAGTTGATAAGGATGATATTTTATTTGCAATGATCGGTAGTATTGGAAACCCTGTAATTATCGATATTGATCCAATCTTTAGCGTAAAGAATGTAGGTCTTTTCAAATATTATGATCGAAGTCAAAGTGTTCCAGAGTTTTTACTGTTGTTTTTAAAATTAGCAGCTGTTTGGATGAAAGAAGAAGCTTCAGGTGCTGTGCAATCATTTGTTTCGCTAGGACAATTACGCTCTATCCCAATTCCACTTCCTCCCCTAGAAGAACAAAAACGCATCGTCGCTAAAGTCGATGAATTAATGGCTCTCTGCGACAAATTAGAAGTCCAACAACAGCAACAAGCCAATAATGTTTTGCGTGCCAATACCGCTGCCATCAATGCACTGTTAAACCCTGAGCCACAACAAACGACAAAAAGCCAAAAAACATCGGCAACCGTTTCAGTCAGCGAGACAAAAGCCAGCTTCGAGCAAAACTGGAAACGTATCGCCCAACACTTCAACACCCTCTACGGCTGCACCCTCCCCATGCCTGATGGCGAAGGCCGCAAGAAAAAACATTTGGTGGGATTGGAGAATGTTAAGGCATTGAGACAGGTAATAACTACATTAGCACTAATGGGAAAGTTAGTTTCTCAAGACAAAAATGATGACACAGCATTAACCTTATTAAATAAAATTGCTCTCGAAAAAGATAAGCTTGTTGATAACGGTTTAATCAAAAATGGTAAGCCACTTATTCCCATAGACCTTTCTGAACAGAGTTTTGATTTACCAGCATCATGGGAATGGACTCGACTACATGAAATTATGGCTGTTGTTACCGATGGTGATCATCAAGCTCCACCCAAAGCAAATACTGGCATTCCTTTTTTAGTTATTGGAAATTTAAACCAAGGCAAAATTAACAGAGAAAATTGTAGGTTTGTACCAAATGAATATTATGAAAAATTAAATTGGAGCCGAAAGCCAACCAAAAAAGATATTCTATATACTGTTACAGGCTCTTATGGGATTCCTATTATGATTGATGTTTCGTATGATTTTTGTGTCCAGCGGCACGTTGCAATTTTAAAATCATCTAAATCGACACCAGACCAATACATAAATTTAGTTCTTCGTTCAAAGTATGCTTTTGATTATGCATCTAATATAGCTACTGGTATTGCACAGAAAACAGTTCCATTAACTGGACTAAGGAATATGCCTATTCCAATACCACCTGAAGCTGAACAAAAACGCATAGTAGTCAAAGTCGATCAACTAATGAACCTATGCGATCAACTTGAACAACAACTCACCCAATCTTATAGTGATGCTGAAAAATTAATGCAGGCGACAGTACAATCTTTGGTAGCGTAAAAATAAAAAATAAGAGACAACTATGGATAATCAAATTTCTAACCTCTTTCTTGAAAGAAGCCAGTTTGTATTAATAGGGTTAACAGGTAGAACAGGCTCAGGTTGCACTACTGCTGCAAACATATTGGAATCAGACCCACCTCAATTTCCTGAATATAAAGATGCAACATACAATGGCATTAATTTTTATAGTGGATTGAGTCAAAAACGATATGACATTGTAAAAAGCTATGCTGAAAACAATTGGAATAAATTTTACTCAATTAAAGTTAGCGATCTTATTTCTGTATATCTTCTCACCTTAAATTCAGAAGAAATACTGGAGTTTATATGGCGCTCATATAAGGGGAGTGACAACAGTATTACTGAGGAGAAAATACGGGAAAAACTGGAAACAGGAATTTTTAATCAAAATAAGATAACTGAAGAGTTTACTTTTTGTCGTGATTATCTTTTAAATCATGAGAAAAAAGAAAATCCAAATAAAGATCAGTTGGAGCATTGCATTTCATACTTTAAGGCAATAAAAACATTTACAAAAGAATTTAAAGATGACCTTAGATCCCTATGCAATGATTTATATATATCTACTTATCAAGCGGCTGGAGTATCAATAAGAAAGTTAGGCCGCGTAGACACTAATTATGACACCCTTGAATTCTCTCCCAAAAAGGTATTTCATTTACCAGAAACAATTAATAGAATTGTTAAAATCATTAGGGCTTTTAAGAAAAATAAAGCTTTCATTGTAATTGATGCCATTAGGAATCCTTATGAAGCCCAGTTTTTTAAAGATCGATATTCAGCTTTTTATCTTGTTTCAATTAATGCTACTACTAAAGACAAAAATGAGTATTTAAAAAACACATAAGTTCACTGCTGATCAGATTGAAGAAATGGATTGGAAGGAGAGTGGTAAGGAACCTCTTAAGCATAAAGAATTTATTGGTCAGAATGTAAAAAGGTGTATTGAAATATCAGATATACATTTATTTAACCCAAGAAATGAAATCACTAATCACAATGTATTGAAATCACAGCTTGCATGGTATTTCTCTTTAATGCTACACCCTGGTTTAATTTCGCCAACACCGCTAGAAAGGGTTATGCAGTTTGCATATACCGCAAAGACAAACTCAGGTTGTATTTCACGACAAGTAGGTGCTGTCATTACCGATTCAAATTATTCAGTGAAAGCAATTGGCTGGAATGATGTTCCACAAGGTCAAGTACCCTGTTCACTTCGTTCTGTAGATGGTTTACTTAATGATTTTGATCCCGTTATATATAGTGAATACGAGAGGAATGATGAGAAACTTAGAGCCCAAGCTGAAAAGAAATTTAAAAAAATTCTAATAAAAAGTGAAGATTTAGGGGGGCGGAATCCTGCCTACTGCTTTAAGGACTTAAAAAATGCTATTGAACCTGATGAGAAAAACCAAGTTCATACGCGATCACTTCATGCTGAAGAAAATGCATTTTTACAAATAGTAAAATATGGTGGACAAGCTATTGAAGGCGGTAAGCTGTTTACTACTGCCAGCCCTTGTGAATTATGTGCAAAAAAAGCTTATCAATTAGGCATAAAAGAAATTATTTACATTGATCCATATCCTGGTATTGCTATCAATCATATTTTATCTATTGGATTAAATCCACCTATATTAATTCAATTTAGAGGTGCTGTAGGAAAAGGTTATCATCAGCTATACGAGCCTACACTTCCTTATAAAGATGAGTTGGAATATTTTCTTTAATCGATCAGGATAATACTCATGAAGAGTCACTTTTTCGCATACATCAGTAAAATTCGTTGGCTGCAACGCTGGGGATTAAAGCGTAATGCGGTTGCTGAGAATGTCATGGAACATAGCTGGGAAGTCTCGGTTATTTCTCATGCTTTAGCCTTGATAAAAAATCGTTATTTTGACGGCAATCTTGATGTAAATGCCATAGTTGTTGCGGCGCTGTATCACGACTGTAGCGAAGTCCTTACAGGTGATATGCCTTCTCCCATCAAATACCACTCGCTTGAAATAACCAGGGCTTATAAAACCATTGAAAAGAAAGCGGAGTATGAATTATTAAACTTACTTCCTGAAGGCCTTAAAGATGATTACAGAACATCAATGATCGAGGAAGAGTTACCTAAAGACCATAAAATTATTATTAAAGCCGCAGATACTATTTCTGCCTACCTTAAATGTAAAATGGAAGTGGCTGCTGGAAACCAGGAATTTTCTATTGCTGAAAAAGATATTGAGGCTAAATTAAAAGCTATTGCCTTGCCAGAGGTTAAGTATTTTTTAGACACATTTTCATCAAGCTATGAATTAACGTTGGATGAATTATTTAAGTAATATTAAATGCAATAAGGATGAATTTATTACGTTTCGTATATTGGCTTTTTTATGACCTATAAATGACAAGCGATGCAACCTGGACAAAAAAGCACGGTAAATCCTGTTATGGTTATAAGCTATTAGCCAATGCTAACAAGTCATTGATGGTTTGGTCAGCCGATTCAATCGGCTACATTAAGTAGCATCGTCAATTCATCCGGGCTGACTATCGCATCAATGATAAACAGTAATTTGGAGTCTATGGCCTGCTGTCTAGCTGAAGCAATATCAGCGGCCTAGGCCGCATTTTCTTCATGCCGTCTTATCCAGCGGAAACGCGGATCTGTGCGGATTGCTTTCCAGCAAGGTGTTTAAAACATCGCCAGTGACCCCAAAAATATCTGCTACACTCGCATCTGCGAGGTTATCGAGTATTGTTTCACTTACATTCTTGACCATATTAGCTGCTCCTTACTTTGAATCAATCAGACTAAATACAAACAAACTGTGCGCTGTTTAGAATATAATAACCAAACTTTATTACGTGCAAATATACACTTATCCAGCCCTGCCCGACAAAATCATTTTTGCTCATCCTACATTAAGCTTTGCAAGGGCGTAAGAAAAGTATTTGCTCAATAACTTGAAGTTCGCTTTAATTAAATGGTACATTGAAAAATATGACAATTTATTGAAACCTAAGCCGGTAACTATTTAGTTGTTAGTCACTGCCTGATTTGGAATTTACACAAGTGACTTCGAGTTGAGTGCTTTTAAGTTCTAACTGATTTCATACCGGACAGATTCGCAGATAATAATCTTAAAAGAAAAAAATAGTTCATGCCTAACAATCCTAATCTAATTCGGTTTTGTACAACAACGACCAGCAAAGCTTTTTATTTGCTGATAGTGCTTTGGACTCTTGTGTTTACCCCTTCAGCGCATGCCTGGCACCCGATCTCTTCAAATACAAAAATTCTCGGCATTTATCCAGATTACCCAAAAATCCTTTATGAGCAGTTACCGAATGCAGCAGCGGTAAAGCGTGGAGAATATCTGGTAAAAATCGGTGATTGTATTGCTTGCCATAGTAATCCTAAGGCAGGAACATATCCGTTTTCTGGCGGTTTGCCTATCGACACTCCTTTTGGTACCTTTTTTACGCCCAATATTACACCCGATAAAACAACCGGGATTGGCAACTGGAGTGAGCAGGATTTCATACAGGTCATGCACCAGGGTATACGCCCGAATGGTTCCAATTCCTTTCCCGCATTTCCCTATGTTTATTTCAATCGTATCAAGCCACAAGATTTAAAGGACATCTGGGCCTATTTGCAGGTTATCCCTGCCGTTAGCCTGGGAAATAAAGGCAATACACTACCTGCTATAATTGATTGGCGAATCTGGCAAACTGTCTGGAAGAGTCTCTACTTTTATCCTGACCAGGGAGTTTTTAACAGCGACCCGGACAAATCTGAGGCATGGAACCGTGGAGCCTATCTAGTTAATGGTCTGGGGCATTGCACCATGTGCCATACGCCAATGAATGTAATGGGCGCAGAAGAAAAAAAATATTTTCTTACTGGCTCGTTGATCGAAGGATACTGGGCGCCGGATATCACTGGCTTGGGATTAAGTAGTGCACGCAGGTATCAAGTGGCTAATGTGTTTCGCAAGAGCCAGTTGATTAATGCTGCAGGCCCTGTCAGAGGACCGATGGCTGATGCCAATCATGACAGCTTACAATATTTAACCGATGACGACAGCCTCGCAATTGCTGAATATTTAAAAAGTGTCGTCAGCAAGCAGCCACGTAATCTGCCACAGCGACTTGAGGATCAACCTCGATTAAAACGCGGCGAACAGGTTTATGCCAATGTATGTGTCATCTGCCATTTAAAGGGTGAGGCAGGGGCGCCCAGAATAGGTGATCAAGCCAACTGGGAACAACGCCTTGCAAGTTCTGACAAGGGCTTATCCGGTTTGTATAGTCATGCGATTAACGGTTTCAATAAAATGCCGGTAAAAGGCGCGTGTGTTACCTGCAATGATGCTGATGTAAAGGCCGGGGTAGATTACATTCTGTATCAATCACTATTGCATTCGCAGTGGATCGAGTTGCAAAATCCATTGCCCTTACCTCGAGTTGCAACGACTAGCTTTACTCTGGGTAAGCAGGTTTACCGCAACAACTGTAGCGTCTGTCATGACCAGGGGCAATTGGGAGCACCGAAAATCGGTGATGAGCAGCAATGGCAGGCGCGAATTAAAAAAAATATGGATGTGCTAATTTTAAATACACTGCAGGGTAAAGCCAATATGCCAGTCAAAGGAGGATGTTCTCATTGTACTGACACAGAAATTATTGCAGCGGTGAAATATCTGGTACAGCAAAGCCAGAAACAAAATAACTATACATTGTGGTGAGAGTATCAATAAAATGAACCCTGAAAAATCGTATCTCTCATATTTGAAACAGTGTCTGACTGCCTTCGGAATTAGCATGCCGATATCTGCTATGGCCGAATGGAGCATCAACCTACCCAAAGGCGTGACTCCTGTAAGTCGGGATATCTATGACTTGCATATGCTCACCATGGCAATTTGTGCGGGTATCGGCTTGATAGTATATTCCTTTCTGATTTTCATTCTGTTTCGTTACCGGCGCTCGCGCGGCGCAAAACCGACTGATTTCGATAATAACAGTACCCTGGAAAATATCTGGACAGTCACTCCTTTTCTCATTCTGGTCGCCATGGCTATCCCTTCAACCCTGGTTCTAATAGATATGGAAGATGAATCTAATGCTGATATCACTATCAAAATTACTGGATCGCAATGGCAATGGCACTATGCCTATCTGGATAAAGACATTGAATTCTACAGCAGGTTGTCTACGCCAACAGAGCAGATTCATGGACATGCCAAAAAGGGAGAATGGTATTTACTGGAGGTCGATAAACCTCTCGTTTTACCTGTTCATCAGAAAGTGCGTTTTTTGGTAACGTCAGATGATGTTATTCATTCCTGGTGGGTCCCGGAACTAGGGGTAAAACGTGACGCGATTCCTGGTTATATACATGAATCCTGGGCGAAAATTCTTGAACTGGGAATTTATCGGGGCCAGTGTGCTGAGCTATGCGGAGTCGATCATGCATTTATGCCTATCGTCGTTAAAGCGGTTACGGAACAAGAGTTTACTCAGTGGCTTGCACAGCAGAATAAACCACCTCACCCTGAGGAGACCGTCAAATGGAAAATGGATACAGAAATGCGTAAAGGAAGAGAGCACTATATGCATTATTGCGCAGCGTGTCATCAGGAAGATGGCAGTGGAATCCCGCCGCTGTTTCCAGCATTAACTACCAGCTCTGTGGTAGTAGGTAAACCCATCAGTCGGCATATAGACCTGGTACTACAAGGCGTTCCCGGCAGTGCCATGCCTGCATTTGCAGGGCAACTCAGTAACGCTGAAATTGCAGCTATCATTACATACGAACGCAATGCCTGGGATCATGATACCGGTGATCTTATAACACCTGAACAAGTGCAGATGCGCCGATCAAAATAACCGGATTAGAGCAACACAACCATGAATATGCAACCAGATTCAATGACTGAACAAGCCGCAGAAAAAACTTGCGGGGGCTTGACCGGCTTTCTAAAGCACTGGGTATTTACCACTAACCATAAAGATATTGGTACATTATATCTTTGTCTTAGTTTTGTGATGTTTTTTGTTGGTGGAGCAATGGCCCTGATCTTGCGTGCAGAACTGTTCATTCCGGGCTTACAACTGGTCAGTCCAAATTTTTATAATGTGCTGGTCACAATGCATGGTCTAATCATGCTCCTGACGGTGATTATGCCCGTGGCTGTTGGCCTGGCAAACTGGCAAATACCCATGATGATCGGTGCTCCGGATATGGCACTTCCGCGGCTTAATAATATGAGTTTCTGGATACTGGTGTTTGCTATTTTACTGCTCGGTAGCACTATTTTCATGGATGGCGGTGGTCCTAATTTTGGCTGGACTATGTATGTACCCCTTTCCACTAGTTTTGGCCCACCTAGCACTGATTTTCTGATTTTTTCTGTGCATATGCTGGGGATTTCATCAATCCTGGGATCAATCAACATCATTGCCACTATCATTAATATGCGCGCGCCAGGTATGACCTGGATGAAACTGCCGATGTTTGTATGGACATGGTTAGTCACCGCCTTCCTCTTGCTGACTATTATGCCTGTGCTGGCAGGTGCAGTAACCATGATGCTGGCAGACCGAAATTTTGGCACCAGCTTTTTTAATTCAGCCGGTGGTGGAGATCCTTTGTTGTTCCAGCATTTATTCTGGTTCTTCGGGCATC